>NZ_JAAXKZ010000038.1 GCF_012911875.1 Pseudonocardia bannensis
GCGCACGGAGGAACATGCGCAGATTCGACGGCAAGATCGCGGTCATCGCCGGTGCGGGCTGCGGGGCCGTGGAGGCTGCGGGAGCTGTGGGGGCTGCCGCCGGGGTTACGGGTCCCGGTGCGGCCTGGGCCGCGACCAGGTCGGCGGGGGTCCGCACCGCGGCCAGCTGCCGCGAGAACTCCTGCACGAAGGCCTCGGTGATCTGGTCGGCCTTCTTCACGATGACCGCCCGCCCGAACTGCCCGAGCTTCCCGGAGATCGTGACGTCGGTGTGCACGTCGAGCCGGCACCCGGTCGCGGAGTGCTCGACGACCTTGATCCGCATGTCGCCGGCCACGTCGCCACCGATGCGCCGGTCGCTGCCCTCCAGGCGCAGCACCGCGACGCGACCATCGGGATCGGTCTCGATCACCCGCACGGTGCCCTGCAGGGACACGGCCACCGGCCCGACCCGGATCGAGAAGCTCCCCCGGTAGGTGTCCGGGGTGTCCTCGCGGATGTCCTGGGCACCCGGCAGGCAGGCGCCCACGAACGGGATGTCGAGGCATCGGCGGAAGGTCTCCTCCGCCGAGGCGTCGATGCTGATACTGCGGTCGACGATCACTGCGCCCTCTCCTTCGAATGCTCGTGCGCGCCACTGCGCAGCAGGGCCTGCTCGATGGCCCGGCGGACCCACACCCGGACCATCTCGCGGCGGTACCAGGCCGAGCCCCGCACATCGGAGACCGGGTCGATCCGGTCGGCGTAGGCGTCGGCGAATTCGGACAGCGTCGCCCCGTCGAGCCGCCGGCCCCGGATCTGCTGCTCGACGTCCCCCAGCCGCAGCGGTGCGTCGCACGCGGCGCCGACGGCCACCCGGAGGTCGGCGCAGCTGCCGTCGTCGGCGAGCCCCACGATCGCGGCGACGCCGACGCACGGCCGGTCCTCGTGCGACCGCGACGTGTACTTGAGGTAGGCCGAGCCGGTGCCCGCCGGCAGGACCGGCACCCGGACCTCGGTGACGACCTCGGCCGGCGCCAGAGCGGTCTGATAGAAGCCCAGCAGCAGCTCGCCGACGCCGATCGTCCGCTCCCCGGCGAGCCCGTGCGCGGCGACCTCGGCGTCGAGCGCGCGCAGCGTCGCGGGCGGGTCGGAGGCGTAGTCGGCCTCGGCCAGCACGCCGCCGACGGTGGCCGCCGAGCGCACCTGCGCGTTGCCCACCACGGCCAGCGAGTCGGCGAGCAGAGGGGCGTGCCGGCGCACGAGCGGGTGACGGGCCGCCGCCGCGTGGGTCACCAGGGCGCCGATCCGCAGCAGACCGGAGTCCTCGTCGACGAGGACCTCGCCGAGGCCGGGCACATCGCGCAACGACACAAGCGCCTGGGGGGAGACCAGTCGTTGCTGGACCATCAGCGTCAACGCGGTTCCGCCCGCGACCAGCTTGGCGGCGCCGTCGTAGGAGTCCATGACGTCGACCGCCTCGGCGACCGACCGGGGGAAGAAGAAGGCGGGGGTGCTCATGCCTGCTCCCGCCGATCCGTGGCGCCGGCCACCTCGAGCGCGGCGGCCATGATGCGGGAGTAGCTGCCGCACCGGCAGATGTGCCCGCTGAAGGCCTCCCGGATCGCGGCCTCGTCCGGTGACGGGTCCACCGCCAGCAACGCCTCGAGCGCCAGCACGAAACCGGGGGTGCAGTAGGAACACTGGAACGCGCGGTGGCGCAGGAACGCCTCCTGCACCCGGCTCAGCTCACCCGACGGGTCCTCCAGGCCTTCCACCGTGCGCACGTCGGTGCCGTCGCACACCGCGGCGAGCGTCAGGCACCCGCTCGCGGCCCGGCCGTCGAGCAGCACGGTGCACGCACCGCACATGCCCACCCCGCAGCCGCTGCGCGCACCCTGCAGCCGCAGCTGCTCGCGCAGCGCGTCGAGCAGCGTCTGCGTCGTGCGGACCCGCAGCGTGCGGGCCCGGCCGTTGACGTCGATCCGGACCGGCACCCGGCCGTCGGCGTCGGGCAGCTTCACCGCGCCAGGGTCGTCGGGCAGCTCCTGCAGCTCGCTCATCCCTGCGCTCCCACGCTCGTGACCTCGTCGACCTGTCCGGCCGCCTGCTCGCTCTCGCGGCGCTCCCGCAGCCCGCGCAGCACCTTCTCCGCGCTGATGGGCAGGCTCCGGATGCGCACTCCCGTCGCCCGGTAGAGCGCGTTGCTGATGGCCGGGGCGATCGGCGGGAGGGCCGGTTCGCCCAGACCGTGCACCTCCCCGTGCTCCGGATCCTCCATCAGCTCGAACTCGTGGTGGCGGGGCATGTCCTCGAGGGTCGGCACCATGTAGTCGGCCAGGGTGCCGGTGACGAGCTGGCCCTGGTCGAACACGAGTTCCTCCATCAGCGCGTTGCCAACGCCGAAGACGAGGCAGCCCTCGCACTGATGTTCGGCGCCCACCGGGTCGACGACCTCGCCCGCGAAGACCCCGCCGGTGTAGCGGAGCACCCGCACGTGCCCGGTGGCCGTGTCGACCTCGATCTCCGCGGCGCCGACGGACTGGTGCCAGTGCACCGATCCGACACCCTGGCCCGTGAAGGGATCGAGCCCTCCGGAGGTGACGAGGGTGCCCTCCCCTATGACGTTGCCGACCTGGCTGCGCCGCACCACCTCGCCCAGGGACAGGCTCTGCTGCTCGACCCCGGCGACCCGCACCTGCCCGTCGACGATCTCCAGGTCGGCCGGGTCGACCTCGAGCAGGTCGGCGGCCAGCTCGCGGATCTTGTGCAGGGCGTCGTCGGCGGCCCGGCCCATCGCACCACCCATGGAGTACATGGACCGGCTCGCGGTGGTCTGCTGGTCGTACGGCGTCAAGTCGGTATCCACATAGGACACGCCGACGAGAGCGGGGTCGATGCCGAGGTGCCTGGCCACGCCGGCGGCCAGGGCGGGCCGGATGCCCTGTCCCATCTCGACCGAGCTCGTGAGCACGTCCACGCTGCCGTCCGGACCGAGCCGCACCGTCGCGGTGGACGTCGACGGGGTGATCGTCCCCTCGATGACGCAGCTGATCCCCTTGGCCCGCACCAGGTCGCCGTCGCGGTGGACCGGCTCGTCCGGGTCCCAGCCGATCCGCTCGGCCGCCGCGTCGAGCAGGTCGTGGAACCGGAGGTGGTCCAGCGTCTCGCCGGTGCAGAACGTGTCGCCGTCACGCAGCAGGTTGATGCGGCGGATCTCGACCGGGTCGATCCCGAGCCGCTCGGCGATCATGTCCAACTGGCCCTCGTAGGCCCAGGCGCACTGGTTGATCGCGAAACCGCGGTAGGCGCCGGCCGGGGGAGTGTTGGTCAGCACGGCGTGGGCCTCGGTCCGCACGTGCGGGATCGCGTACGGGCCGTTGAGGCCGTAGGCCCCGAACATCACCTTCCGCGGGCTGATCACCGCGTAGGCGCCCGCGTTGTAGTAGGCGGTGGCCTCGCGGGCCACGATCCGGCCGTCGCGCATCACACCGGTCCGGATGCGAACCCGCATGGCGTGCTTGGTGCTGGTGACGAACTCCTCCTCGCGCGTCAGGTGCAGCCGTACCGGAGCGCCCACCACCCGCGACAGTGCCGCGGCGATGGGCTCGACCGAGGCGTACGCCTTGGCGCCGAACCCGCCGCCGAGAGCCGGCACGATCACCCGGACCCGGTTGAGCGGCAGGCCGAGCAGCAGGGCGAGTTGGCGGCGGGTGATGTAGGGCGTCTGGGTGGACGACCAGACGGTGAGCCGGTCGCCGCGGGCGTCGGCGACGACCGCGTGCGTCTCCAGCGGCACGGCCCCCGCGGCGGGGCTGTCGAAGACGTCGTCGAAGACCAGGTCCGCGGCGGCGAACCCGGCCTCGACGTCGCCCTTGACGACGGTGAAGGTGTTGCAGACGTTGCGCTCGTGGTCGGCCCGCAGCGTCACGTCCACGAAGGACGGATCGCGTTCCGGCGGCTCCGGGAACAGCCGGGCGGTATCGGACCCGAAGGCCTCCTCGGCGTCGAACACCGCCGGGAGATGGGCGTAGTCCACCTCCACGAGCGCGGCCGCCTCGTCGGCCACCGCGGGGTCCTCGGCCAGAACCGCCGCGACCGGCTCGCCGATGTAGCGGACGACGTCGATCGCCAGCACCGGCTGGTCGAGCAGGACGGGCCCGAACAGCACAGCCATGTCCCCGCGTGCGGCGAGGTCGGCCCCGGTGACCACGGCGACCGCCCCGGGCCACGCCGCGGCGTCACCGGTCCGCACCGCCGTGATCTCCGCATGGGCGGCGGTCGACCGCACGAGGCGGCAATGCAGCATGCCGGGAACCTCGTGATTGATCACGAAGGGCGTTCGCCCTGTCACCCGGTCGCGTGCATCGAGCAACGTCTTCACCTCTTTCGTTCGCCGAGACTGACCACGGGCGGTAGCGTTACCGAACCACGTCCGCGGTCGCGTGGCCGGTGCTCTCGGTCACGGCCGGTTCATCGGTGGCGTCCATGTCCGCCCGGAAGGTCTCGTGGACCGCGAACACGGACGCGAACGCCAGCGCGGCCCCGAACGCGACGTAGAGCGCGACCGGCCAGGAGTTGCCGCCGGCCCAGCCGAGCAGGGCGGTCGCGATGAGCGGCGCCGGCGCGGCGGCGAGCATCGACGAGATGTTGTAGCTCACCGAGGATCCGCTCATCCGGACCCGGGTCGGGAACATCTCCGACAGCAGCGCGGCCGAGGTGGAGAACGTCGGCGCGTGTCCGCCGAGCAGCATCAGGACGATCGCGGTCCAGATCAGGACCGGGGTGCCGGTGTCGACGAGCAGGAAGAACGGGTAGGCGAACAGGACGGCGAACCCGGCACCCGCCAGGAAGACCGGCCGGCGGCCGACCCGGTCGGACAGCGCCCCCATCAGGGGCATCATCACCAGCTCCAGCGCGCTGCCGATGACCACCCCGGTCAGCACCACCCCGCGGGGGACGCCCAGGGTCGTGGTCGCGTAGCTGAGCACGAACACCGCGACGATGTAGAAGATCAGCGTGTCGGAGAACCGGGCGCCGATCGCGAGCAGGATGTTGCGGGGGTACCGGCGCATGACCTCGACGACCGGCTGCTTCACGGTCTCGCCCCGACTCTGCACCGCGGTGAACGACGGCGGCTCCACCAGGCGCAGTCGGATGACCAGGCCGATGATCACCAGCGCGAAGCTGAGAATGAACGGGATCCGCCAGCCCCAGGTCAGGAAGGCGTCGCCGGCCAGCGACGACACGATGGCGAAGGTCGCCGTCGCGAGCAGGGAGCCCGCGGGCACGCCGATCTGCGGCCAGCTGCCGTAGAAGCCCCGCTTGCCCGGCGGTGCGTGCTCGGTCGCCATCAGCACCGCGCCGGCCCACTCGGCCCCGATGCCCAGGCCCTGCACGAAGCGCAGTGCCGTGAGCAGTATCGGTGCCCAGATGCCGATCGTGTCGAACGTCGGCAACAGGCCGATCAGCAGGGTGGCGATACCCATGGCCATCAGGCTCGTCACCAGGACGGTCTTGCGCCCCAGCCGGTCACCGACGTGACCGGCGATGATCGCGCCGAGCGGCCGGGCGACGAAGGCTACCCCGAAGGTGGCGAACGACGCGATGAGACCGACCGTCGGGCTCACCGTGGGGAAGAACAGCTTCCCGAGCACCAGGGCCGCGGCCGTGCCGTAGATGAAGAAGTCGTACCACTCGATGGTGGTGCCGATGAAGCTCGCGAAAGCCACCTTCCGCGGGTTCACGGGCGCGGCACCGAGTTGCTGCTCTCCTGCCTGCATGGTCGCTCCTATCGGTGGGGCCGGGGCGCGCGGCCTCGGCGTCGCAGCGGTGCGGTCGATACAGCGGTGCGGTCGATACAGCGGGGCGTGCTGACCGGCGTGCTTTCGCTGCGCACGCCGTCGATCGGGGGCCCTGGTGAAAGGGCCGGGGGCGGCACCCGGAGCCGCCCCCGGCCTCCGGGCTCACGCCAGGCTGCCTGCGCGGCGCCCGAACACGGCGCCCGAGGTCAGACCGGTGCCACCGGGGTAGTTGCCGCTGAACAGGCCACCGAGCATCTCCCCGCACACGTACAGCCCGGGCACGGGCTCGCCCGACTCGTCGAGGGCGCGTCCGTTGTCGTCGGCGTGCAACCCGCCGAAGGTGAAGGTGATGCCGCAGGTGACCGGGAAGGCGTAGTAGGGCGCCTGCTCGACCGGGATCGCCCAGTTGCTCTTGGGCGGGTCCACCCGGGCGGCGCGGCCGTCCTTGACGGACGGGTCGAGCGGTACGTCGCGGTCGATGGAGGCGTTGAACTCCTCGACGGTGCGACGGAACGCGGTGGCGTCCACGCCCATGCCGCGTGCGAGGTCCTCGAGCGAGTCGGCGACGACCACGGAGGCCCCGGGGCTGTCGTACTCCTCGGTGCGCAGCATCGGACGGGTGGTGGCGTCGAAGACCTGGAAGGCGATCCCGTCGGGCTGGGCGAGGATCTCGCGCCCGTACTTCGCGTAGGTGTAGTTGCGGAAGTCGGCGCCCTCGTCGAGGAACCGCAGTCCCCGGTTGTTGACCACGATGCCCAGCGGGTAGCTCTGCCGGGTCAGCCGGTTCGTGAGCTCCCGGTTGCTCTCGTTGTTCTCGGCCCGGGCGTCCCAGGCCACGCTGTGGCAGGACGCCCAGTCACCGGCCGGGGCGACGCCGGCGTCGAGCGCAGCGCGCAGCATGTCCCCGGTGTTCAGCGGCGTGCCACGCACCTTGGCCCGCTCCCAGCCCTCGCCCAGGTGCGTGCGGCGCAGCTCGGGGTCGGCCTCGAAGCCGCCGGCGGCCAGGATGACCGACTCCGCGTGCAGGGTGACCGCCTCACCGTTCACATCCGTGCAGACGACCCCACGCACGGCGCCGTCGGAGACCACCAGCTCCGTGCCGCGCAGCCCGTAGCGCACCTCGATGCCGCTCTTCTGGGCCGCCGCCAGGTGCTGCTCCATCAGGCCCTGGCCACCGTCGGTGCTGCCGACGGCCAGGCCACCCCAGAACACGTGCCGGCCCTCGGAGTCGGGGTAGGACTGCCGCTCGAACATGAGGCGGAACCGCAGTCCGAGGCCGTGCAGCCAGCGAAGCGTGTCCTGGCTGTCGCGGACGAGGGCCTGGCTCAGGACCGGGTCGGCCCGCCCCGAGGTGACCTTCTCCATGTCGGCGAGGTAGGCCTCGGCTTCGTACGGCGGCAGCACCGTGGTGTCGAGCCGCTCGTCCGGGTCCAGCAGGTCGCTGATCTCGGCCAGCCCGGAGTGCGTGATGCGGAACGCTCCGGCCGTGTAGTAGCTGTTGCCGCCTGCTTCGTCGGGCAGCCCCTTCTCGATCAGCAGAACCCGCCGGCCCCGCTCCGCTGCGGCATGGGCCGCGCTGAAACCCGCGTTGCCGCCCCCGACGACGACGACGTCGAACGGCCGATCGGCCGGACTGTCGGGTGACGCGACCGGGTCTACTGCCATCGCTGGGCCTCCTGTGCCTCGGATCGGACGTGGTGATTCGACTGTATACATACGTATCCAGACGTGTCCATCATCGATCCGGCAGCCCGCCGTCGTGGCGCCGGGTGACGAAGTCACCCCTGGCGCCCTGCCGTATTCTGCTGTATACCTTCGCGCGGAAGGTCGGTTGTGAGGTGGATCTCGTGCTGCGGAGTAGGTGGCTTCGGCGGGCCACCGGACAAACGGTGCGCCTGCCGAAAAACGGCGTGCGCCCAGCATTCGAGAATCGCGGTCAGGTCTCGCGGAAAATCCTTCGATGCCGATTTCTGTGGCGCGCTTCGATCGTTTCCCTGAACAGGCTCGCAGGCGCCGGCGGGCGCAACTGTAAACGGAGTCGAGAGCGCTGGGCGTAGTCCGTGGTTGAGGCCCCACCCGTGGCCGTCTTCGCATAACTGCTGCTCAAGGCGTCGCGAGTGGAAGTCGCCAGCGCGCCGGCGGGCGTGAACACGTTCTCCGCGGGCAACGGATCCGAAACGATCGCGAAACATTCCCACGGCATGAATATGGTGCGTCCGGGGCGGGTGGGCTCCGCCGCGACCACGGACGCCGTTCGGACTCGGACGCCCTCTTGACACGGTGTCCAGCGGTATACATCATCGTTCGACAACTGACGGGGCCCGCCGCGGCGTGCCACCACCGGCCGCTGGAGCCCCCGCGACTTTTCGGGGACGGGGATCCGCGCAATGCGGCGTACTACCCCGCGAGCTGTCACGCGCGGGGCTCCAGGCATGAGTGACTGACGGCGACCAGCACTGACTGGCAGCGACTGGCGAGGAGATACAGGCGTGGTTCAGGCACCCGAGGCGCCGACCGACGAGTCGGCCCGTCCGGCGGCAGACGCACCACGCGTCGCAGCCGGGGCACAGGCGCGTCCACCGACGCCGAACCGGGCAGGCGCGCTGCTGCGCGGTGCCACCTCCAGGTGGGCAGGTGTGGTGGCGGCGGTCGCGCTCTGGGAGTTGCTCCCCCGGCTCGGCATCCTGCCCGCCGAGTACATCCCGCCGGCTTCGGTGGTCCTCCCGACCCTGGTGGGGCTGTTCGGCGACGGCGCATTCTGGTCGGACGTCGGGGCGACGTTGAGCGGCTGGGCCATCGGCCTGGTCCTCTCGACCGTGGTGGCGGTGCCGCTCGGGCTGCTGATCGGGACCAACACCGCCCTGCACCGTGCCACTCGCGTCATCGTGGAGTTCTTCCGTCCGATCCCGTCGGTGGCGCTGATCCCGCTCGCCATCCTGGTCTTCGGGATCACGCTGGACATGAAGGTCTTCCTGATCGTGTTCGCGACGTTCTGGCCGATTCTCGTGCAGTCCGTCTACGGAGTGCAGGACGTCGACCCGGTGGCGCGCGACTCCGCCCGATCGTTCGGGCTCAACCGGCGGGAGATCTTCTTCCACATCACCCTGCCCAGCGCCGCGCCCTACGTGGTCACCGGCCTGCGGCTGGCCTCCGCGCTCGCGATCGTCCTGGCCGTCACCGCCGAGCTCGTCGCCGGCGCGCCGGGCCTGGGCCGCTCGATCCTCGTCGCGCAGAGCGCCGGGGCGAGCGACCTGATGTACGCCCTGATCGTCGTCACCGGGCTGGTCAGCCTCCTGCTGAGCGCCGCGTTGTCCGCGGCCGAGCGCCGGCTGCTGCACTGGCACACGAGTCACCGGGCGGTGCAGGCATGAGCCGTCGCGTCGTCCTGCTGGCGTTGGAGGTGCTGACGCCGCTCGTGGTCCTGGTCGGCTGGTTCGTGATCTCGGCCGGTTCGACCTCGCTGTACTACCCGCCGCTGGCCGACATCCTGGAGCGGTTCGGGCAGATCTGGCTGGGGGCGGGCTTCGTCAGCGACGCCCTGCCCAGCCTCGGGCGGATGCTCACCGGCTACGTGGTCGCCGCGGTCGCGGGCGTGGTCGTCGGCACCGCGCTCGGCCTCTCGCCCGTGGCACGCACGCTGCTCGGACCGGCGGTGGAGTTCCTGCGGGCCCTGCCGGCGGTGCTGCTGATCCCCTTCGCGCTCGTGGTGTTCACCGACGACACGACGATGAAGGTGTTCGTCATCGCCCTGGGCTGCTCGTTCCCGGTCATCCTCAACACCGTCGACGGGGTCCGCTCGGTCGAGCCGCTGCAGCTCGACGTGGCCCGCATGTTCGGCTTCGGCCGCGTCGAGCGGCTGTGGCGTGTGGTGCTGCCCTCGGCGAGCCCGCAGATCTTCGCGGGACTGCGGGCCAGCCTCTCGCTCGCGCTGATCCTCATGGTGGTGAGCGAGATGGTGGCCAGCACCAACGGGATCGGCTACTCGATCCTGCAGTCCCAGCGGCTGTTCGCCACCACCGACATGTGGGCCGGGATCGTCCTGCTCGGTCTGCTCGGCTACCTGATCAACATCGCGCTGGTCGTGATCGAGAAGCGCGTCCTGGCCTGGCACCGCGGCTTCCGGGCGAGCGTGCTCGGTTCCTGACCCCCATCGATAGGAGATGTGCACTGTGCTCGTCGAGGTCGAGAACCTCCGCAAGGCCTACGGCAGTGGGCCCACCGCCCACCTGGCGATCGCGGACATCAGTTTCGAGGTCGGCGTGGGCGAGTTCGTCTGCATCGTCGGCCCCTCCGGTTGCGGCAAGACGACCTTGCTGCGCTGCCTGTCGGGGCTGATGCCGCCGACCTCCGGCTTCGTGAAGCTGCACGGCACCGCCATCGACCGGCCGCCGCAGGAGATGGGCCTGGTCTTCCAGGAGTACAACCGCTCGCTGCTGCCGTGGATGACGGTGCGGCGCAACGTCGAGCTCCCGCTGAAGAAGAAGATCCGGGTGGCCGCCGAGCGCTCCCGAGCCGTGGACGACGCGCTCGCCGCGGTGGGGCTGACCGGGTTCGGCGACCGCTATCCCTGGCAGCTGTCGGGCGGCATGCAGCAGCGCGTTGCGATCGCCCGGGCGATGGCCTACCGCCCCGAGATCCTGCTCATGGACGAGCCGTTCGCCTCGCTCGACGCGCAGACCCGTATCGAGCTGGAGGACCTCGTCCTGCAGGTGCGTCACGAGTTCGGCGTCACCGTCCTGTTCGTGACCCACGACATCGACGAGGCGGTCTACCTCGCCGACCGCATCGTCGTCCTCAGCGCGCCGCCGTGCACGGTCGCCGAGGTGCTCGACGTTCCACTCCCGACTCCGCGCAACCAGACCGCCACGAAGGCGTTGCCGGAGTTCGCCGAGCTCCGCGCGCACGTGTACCGGCAGATCCTCGGCGACCGGTAGCCCACCGGCCGGCGCGGCCGCCCCCCTCCTCGCGTTCCCCAGAAAGGCACACTCATGCCCACCGCAACACCCGTGCGACGACGGCGCCCATCCAGAACCCGTATCTACAGCGGACTCGCAGCTCTCGTCCTGGGCATCACGGCGGCCTGTGGGTCGGGCGGCGGCGAGCAGGCGGCCGGGCCCGGCGGCGTGGCCCAGGTCGACGTCGGAATCCTGCCCATCGTCACCAACGCCCCGCTTGCGCTGGGCGTGCAGAAGGGCTTCTTCCAGGAGGAGGGCCTGGCCGTCACGACCCACCTGGGGCAGGGCGGCGCCGCGCTGTTGCCGGCGGTCATCAGTGGCCAGTACGACTTCGCCTTCTCCAACAACGTCTCGTTGCTGCTGGCTCGCTCGAAGGGCCTGCCGGTCAGCATCGTCGCGGCGGCGAGCAGCGCGGGTGTCGACCCCGAACCCATCGACGAGGCGATCGTGGTGCCGGCCGGCAGTCCCGTGCAGTCGGTCGCGGACCTGCGCGGGTCGACCGTCGCGGTCAACACGCTCAACAACATCGTCGAGATCTCCAACCGAGTCACCCTCGAGGACGCGGGTGTGGACCTGTCCGGGGTGAAGTTCATCGAGATCCCGTTCCCGGACATGCCCGCAGCGCTCGCACAAGGGCGCATGCAGGCGGCCCACATCGCCGAGCCGCACCTGACGAAGGCCGTCCAGGCGGGAGCCAGGATCATCGCCCACCCGTACCGGGTCGTGCAGCCCGACGTCCACATCTCCTCGTGGTTCGGGTCCGACCAGTTCATCAAGGCGAACCCGGACACCGTGGAGCGCTTCGCCCGGGCCCTGGAGCGCTCCCGCGCCTACGCGGCCGAGCACACCGACGAGGTGCGGGCCTTCATCCCCGGGTTCCTCAACCTCGATCCGGCACTCGCCGGTGAGATCGCGCTCGGTAAGTGGCCGGCCGGCATGCCCAGTGAGCAGTCGCTGCGGAGCCTGTACGACGCCACGACCCGCTACGGGCTACTGGATCCGAAGACCCTGCCGGACCCGACCGCGGTCCTGCGCAAGAGTTGACCCGTTGTCCGGCCCGGGCCGGCGGCACCGTGCGGTGTCGCCGGCCCGGGCCGGATGCTTTCCGCGTCGAGGCAGCTACTCCGACTCCCACAGCCGCAACCGGATATCGCGCGCGGCGGTGAAGTGCCGGGTGGCGATGGCCGACGCCGTCTCGGGGTCTCGCGCCTCGATGGCGTCGACGAGATCGTGGTGCTCGACGTGCGAGGTGTCCTGCCGGCCGGGGTAGGCGAGGGTGGTCGCGGGGTAGCGGCCGAGGTGCAGGTTGAGCCGCTCGAGCAGGTCGATCAGCGACTCGTTGCGGCTGGCCCGCCACACGGTGCGGTGGAACTCCCGGTTGCGCTCGGCCAACGCGTGCGGATCGTCGGTGTCGACGCGGTGCGCGCGCTCCTCGGCCCGGCGCATCGCCACGAGGTCGATGGAGGTCCGCCGTTCGGCGGCGACGGCTGCAGCCTTGCTCTCCAGGACGATCCGGGTGTCGTAGATGTCGAGGATCTCTTCCGGGCTGCTCTCCCGGACGATGAGACCGCGGTCGTTGCGCTGGATGAGACCGTCCTGCTCGAGGCGGGTCAGCGCCTCGCGGACCGGGGTCCGGCTGACGTTGCACCACTCGGCGAGGGCGAGCTCGACCAGGGGTTCGCCGGGCGGCAGTTCGCCCGACATGATCGCCTGCTTGAGTCGTTCGTACGGCGACGCCTTCCGCGTCGCGCCGGATTTCCGGGGCAGGCGGCGAGAGGTCGAAACCGGTAGCTCGTCCATTCGTTGCTCCGTCGGATCGCGCCGGTGCTGGGCGGACTGAATGTACACCGTTGTACGCCGTTGCATATCGACTTCCCCGGTCGCGATCCATTCGAGTGCAAGTGCCCGTCGCGAGGGTTTCGAACCGTGACACATCTCGCAGAAGATGACCCTAGGGTTACCGACAGTAGGACTTAAAAACCTCTGGTCGCAGGATTCGAGCGCCAGGAGCGCGATCATGGCCGAGCTGCACGTGCCGACCGGCCAGGTCCGTCTCGCCACCGCCGCCACCAGCTCTCCCAGATGCTCGCCGACATCACCGGCATGCAGCTGCCTTCGGATGGCGCAGCTGCAGGGCCAGGGACGCGTGCAACTCGAGCACGCCGCGCCGGCCAAGCTGCAGACCGCCTCGGACGCGCACCGGGTGTGTGCCATGGCCGCGCCGTCACCGGCCGCCGCGTTCGCCTGAGCGCGGCAGGTCGCGGTCGCCTACGGCGATCGGGCCCCGGGGTCGAGGCCGTCGAGGACGTCACGGCCCCGTGCCCGCTCGGCGAGGAGCCCCTGCAGCCGGGAGAGCGCCGGGAGGGCCGCGGCGAGGGCCTCGCGGTCCTCGGGGCCGAGGCGGCCGAGAACCTCTCCCAGCACCTCCGCCCGGTGCACGGCCCACGCGTCGAGCTGAGCCCGGGTCTGGCGATGAAGATCGCGCAGGACACCGGGGTGCTGCTGCTCGACGAGCCGACCTCGGCGCTGGACCTCGGCCACCAGTTCGAGGTGCACGAGATGCTGCGCGGGCTCGCGGCCCGCGGGCGGACGGTCGTCATGGTGCTGCACGACCTCTCCGCCGCCTGCCGGCACGCCGACCACCTCGTCGCCATGTGCGACGGCGCGGTGGTCGCACGTGGCGAGCCGGCCGATGTGGTCACCGCCGCGCTGTACGGCGTCGAGTGTGTCGTGCTCACCGACCCCACGCACGGCTGCCCGGTCGTCTGCCCGACCGGACTGCGCGGCAACTGACCGCGACGGGGTCAGGCGCGTGCGGTGACCGGGCGCTGCTGCAGGCGCGGGTCGGGGTGCTCGCCCTCGGTCTGCAGCCGGTAGTCGTGGCCGCCGAAACGCACGCGGTGCTCCTCGATGACCTGCTCGCTCGGCGGCTCCTGACCGCCGTGGATGGTCTCCTGCATGCGCTGGAAACGCTCGTGCGCTTCGCGCACGTAGCCCGCGCCGAGCGTGGTGAGGTCGATCTGGGTGTTGAGGAGCTCCCGGAGGTAGGCCTTGTTCGGTTCGAAGACGACGGTCTCGGGAATCCCGCGGGGCACGATCTCCTCCGGGTCGCGTCCGTCGAGACGGCGCATCAGGTCGGCGGCCAGCCGCAGGTGCTCCAGTTCCATGTTCAGGTGCAGCTCCCAGATCGCCCGGACCTTGGGGTCGGGCTCCTGCTGCATGAACGAGTAGTACAGGTAGCACTCGTTGTACTCGTGCAGGACGAGCCGCTCCCACCAGGACTCCCGCGGGTCCATCAGCGACTCGTAGTGGGTGACGTGCTCCTCCTCGATGAGCGCGATCTCCTGGTACAGCCGGCGGGCGATGGGCTCCATGGCCAGCGGCCCGACGTTCATGTACAGGTTCATCACCTGCTGCTCGGCGGCCACCAGCGTGAGCGTGTGCAACTTCGAGCGCGGATCGACGCTGTCCTTGTCGTAGGGGTCGCGCACGTTGTCGACCGGGTGCCGGTGCTCCCACTTCGTCGGCCGCCCGGGCATCACCTCGGTGAGCCCGTCGACGATCTTCTCCGCCTGCCGGTGCTCGATGATCTCGTAGAGGTTCGCGTACCGGTAGAGGTGGTCGAAGTCCTCGAGCACGCCGAAGTCGTAGGACTGCTTGAGGTAGGGGTCGGGCTCGTTGCGGGCCAGCCACGCGGTGAGGTCCACGGCCTGCTGCTCGTAGGAGATCGTGGTCTCCAGCACCGACTGGGTACCGGGGAGCAGCCAGTTGACGACCTTCTGCTGCTGCTGCTCGATGTAGCGGCTGTGAGCCAACTGCTCGCGGATCGCGCGATCCGTGCAGAACCGGTTGAGATGGTGGCAGAAGAAGACGCTCTCCACCTCGATGGCGTTCATCGTGATGATGCGGCACTTCGTGTAGGGATCTGCGTCGTCCGGATCGATCGGCTCGACGTCGAGCTCCCGCCAGTTTCGGATCTGCCGGTCCAGCGGGATGCCCTTCTCGGTCAGCGGATTGAAGCTCATCTGGGAGGTCCTCGGTTCGTTCGGTTCGTCGGTGACGGGCGGCGCGTCAGCCGGAGCCGGCGCTGGCCCGGCGGACGGCATCGCGGACCCGGTCCACGACCGCGGCCATCGACCCGGCGCTCGCCGACTCGACGCCGGGATGCGGACGCGTCGGCGCGACGGTCTCGGCCGCCCGGATCGCGGCGGCCAGGCTCTGCCGCGTCGCCGGGTCGGTCTCCTGCGCCAGCTTGACGAACTCGTAGCGCTCCTCGGCGCGGGCGTGCTCGAGCACCGCGCGTCGCAGCGTGTCCAGCAGCGGCAGGAACCGGGGTTCGCCGGGACCGAGCTCCTCCAACTGGGCGAGCGCCTCCTTGGCCCTGCGCTCCTCGGCGAGGCGATCGGCCACCACCCCCTCGCCGCCGGGCACCGTCGTCCGGGCCAGGGGATGGACGAGCTCCTCCTCGGCGGTCTCGTGCACGGCGAGCAGGCGGACCAACCGACCGAACGCCTCCCGCCGCGCGTCGCCTTCGGTGGTTCTGACCTCGTCGAACAGGTTCCGGATCTCGCCGTGCCGGTGCAGTAGCAACTCCACCACGTCCTCGTCGGGCGTGGCCGCCGTGCGCTGGTCGTCCATCGCGTCCCCTCGACCTGCTCGTCCGTCGCCGCCAAGGTAGATCGGGCGGGCGGACCGGACACGGACCCGACGGCTCTACGGGAGCGCCACGATTCCGGCCTTCGGGGCCCAGGCGCGGGGGCCGCCGAGCCGGAGGATGCAGGACCCGGAAAGCCGGTCAGGGTCCGCCGGGGAGCGGGCCGCGGCTCGGTGGCGCGCCGAGGCTCAGGCGGCCTCGCGGGCCGTGCCGAGAAGGTCGAGCAGCGACGCGCGGTGCAGGTCCGCGACCGGGGCGAGCAGGTCCGGGTGGCGCAGCAGGACGGCGGCACCGCGGTCGAGTTCCTCGGGCGCGGTGAGCCGGCGGAAGTCCACCGGTCGTCCCGCGATGTGCGTGCCGGGAGCCAGGGCGTCGACGGCGTCGGCAGCGAGTTCCGGATCGGCGAGCAGGCAGGCCGCCCAGCTCGCCGCGACCTCGTCCACCCAGGTGCGCCACGCGGTGTCGGCTTCGGTCGTGTCCGTGCCGGCGATCTCGTCGAGGCGGGCGGCCCCGCCCGGACCGAGGAGCATCAGCAGGGCGACGTCCGCAGGGTCGGGGTAGCGCAGCCAGCAGGCCACGGTCACGGCCTGCCGGGCCTGGGCCCTGGCCAGCTCGGCGGAGAACGCACGGCCGGTCGTCGGGTAGGCGTGCAGGAGCCACTGCGTCGTCGCCGCGATGACGGAACTGAGGTCGGACACCGCGGGCATTTCTCCTTCTCGGTACGACTGGTGCCGTGCGACGGCCGCCGTGCGGCGCCGCAACAGGTCACCCTAACCTCTCTCCAACGTACGTCATGCACGGTCCATGCCGGATGGTGCCGCCTCGAGCCGGAGATCCTTCGGTTCCGGGCCACCGGTCACGGGAACACGGCGGTATGTCGGACAACATCTGGCGTGGGGTCGTGGCCGGTGCGGCCGGGACGACGGCGCTCAACGCCGTGACGTACCTGGACATGGTGGTGCGGGCCCGCCCGGCGAGCACCACTCCGGAGGACACGATCCGCAAGGGCGAGCAGTTCCTCGGCATCTCGCTCGCGAAGGACGGTCCCGACAGCGAGCCGGCCCGCAATCGCCGGTCCGGGCTCGGTGCGCTCCTCGGGATCCTGGCGGGGCTGGGGACGGGGGCGGTCTACGGCGCACTACACCCCCGTCTGCGGGAACTGCCGCTGCCGGTCAGGGGTGTCGTCGCCGGCCTGGGCGCGAACATCGGCACCACCGGGCCGATGGCCGTACTCGGCATCACCGACCCCCGGACGTGGTCGGCGAGCTCGTGGATGTCCGATCTGGTGCCGCACCTTGCATACGGGTTGACGACCGCCGCGGTGGTCGACCTGTGCGACTGCGCATCGGGATCGGAGCGCGGCGGAGCGCGGCGGGTGTTCCTCACGCGGCGTCGGCATACGGCGCGACGTGGATCTCCGTCACCACCGGGCGGGCGGTGACGGTGACCGGGCCGCCGCAGTTCCAGCAGTTCGGTTCGTGCTCGGGGTCCCGGCCCTCGACCTGGCACGGCGTGCAGGTCCAGTACGAGGTGATCTGGTAGCTCATCGGTGACTCCGTCTCGGCGGGCAGCTACCGGCAATCCTCGGGGGGAGCGCGGCACCGGTCGATGGGGACAACCCGCGAGGTGCCCGGGAGAACCCGACCCGTGCCGGGGCAACGGGCGGAGCAGGATGCGAGTCCGGCGATCGGACCGCCCGGATCGTCTCGCTGAGCTGCGGCGGCCGGAGTCGTCAGGCCGGGGCGGCCTTGCTCGCGTGCCGCCACACCAGGGCGGTGATCGCCATGACGAGGATCAGGCCCGTCAGGATCATCAGCTCCATGCCCTGCTGGTCCCACCGGAACTCATGCTCGGACTCGGCGGTCACGACGAGCACGCGTCGGATCGCGGCGACCATGCCCACGACGAGGAAGGGCTCGGGACTGAGAGCGTCGTGGTGGAGCAGCGCGATGGCAACCGTGTGGAGCAGCTCGGCCACGATGAAGAGCAGCAGTGTCTCGTCCAGTATCGCGACCAGGATCGCCGGGGCGTGGGACGGGCCGGCCAGGACGGTCGCGATCTGGCGCACCGTGTCGATGATCAGCACGATCGCCAGCACCGCGAGGAGGGCGGCGACCACGACGTGGATGGTGTCTTCCGCGATCTCGATGACGCGTCCGACACGGGCCACGAAGCCGCCGGAGTCGGCAGGCACGAGCCCTCCGTCCTGAGACCGGACCGGCCGGGCCCCCGCGGTCAGGTCATCACCGTCCCGATCGGTCGTCGACACGGACACCGGCCCCGCGGCGGCTACGGCAGGACGGTCACCATGTCCTTGGGCAGGCTGGCCCGCACGTCCTCCCACTCGCCCTCGGTGATGTGCCGGCGCAGGGCCTGGATCACCGTGTCGAACAGCTGCTCCACACCGCCGGGGACCTCATAGGGGAAGTCACTGCGGATCCGTTCCAGGAAGTCGTTACGGTGCATCTTCATCGGCACCTTGCTCGGGTCCCAGTCCTCGAAGTAGATGCCGCGCACCAGCAGCGGCAGTTGCGCCGAGAGCTGGGCGGCCTCCTCGACGGTCAACCGGTCACGTAGGGCGTGCAGGACGGCTCGCAGTCCTGCGTAGGACTGGTTGCGACGCTCCTTCGGCCACCCGTAGGACGCCTCGATCTGCTTGAGGATCCCATTCGTCTTCTGGAGGGTGGTGTCGAAGGTCGGATATCCCGTGAAGCTCACCTGTGTACACCTTCTCGTGCATCTGCTTGGACGCGTGCCTCGTGCGGCCCCTACGGTGACCTACGCAACGCCGCTCGGCCTGCCCCTGGGAGGTGGGTATCCGGGCCCGCACCTCCACCCGTCGGGCCGGGTCGGTGCGGCTGGGATCACGGCCGTCGCCCGTCACGGAGGTCGAGCGGAGGTCCGCAGGTCGTGACCTACCGGTCGAGGAACGGCCGAACCACGGGCAGCAGTTCCGCACGCCGCATCACGTCCATGTGCGTGCAGCCCGGCAGCACCGCCAGACGGGCGTCCGGGATCAGGTCAAGGATGGCTGCGGCGTGCTCCAGCCGCACGAAGTCGGTGTCGCCGATGACGAGCAGGGTGGGCGTGGTGATCGCCTGAAGCTGCCCGTCCGGCCAGCCCCGGAAGTCCGCGACCACCGGTTGGGCCTTCTCCAGGAACGCCTCGAAGTGGTCGGGGTCGGGAGCGACCGCGGCGTACGCCTGTTGCATCTCGGCGAAGTCGGCCTCGGTCGGCAGTCGCGGGGAGTCCTGTCGCGGATCGTGGATCTCGGGGTGGTAGCCGTCGGGACGGAAGTGGGTGGCCGCCAGCACCAGACGGTCCACCCGCCCGGGGTGCCGCACCGCCAACTCGGTCGCGACCAGCCCGCCGAGGCTGTAGCCGAAGATATCGGCACGTTCGAGGCCGAGGTGGTCCATCAGCGCCACCACGTCGTCGGCCAGGAAGTCCAGCCGCAACGGTCGGTCGATGTCCTCGGTGTGTCCGTGCCCCTGCAACTCGACACCGATTGCCTGGTGCTGCTCGGCGAGGGCGGGCAGCACCAGGCCGAACGTGAGGTCGACGGTGAGCATCCCGCCGTGCAGCAGGATCAGTGGCCGCCGGCTGCCGTGCACCTCGTAGTACATCCGCAGCCCGTTGACGGTGGCGTATGCCCCCTCGGTACCGGTCGTGGTCACCATGGGTCGTGCCCTTCGCCGTGGTCGGTGGTTCCGGAGGGCAGACCCGCTGACCGCGCGAGACTCATCGGTCGGACCGGGATCGTGCAGTGCCGCCTCGCGGCTCCGACAGCTCCGATCGAAGCCGTCCTGTCAGGCGCCGCGTCGCGCAATCAATGCGGCACTGCACCGGACCCGCGCCGCAGCCGCTGCGGCGCGGGTCCGGTGCAGGCCGTCGACTCCGGCGCGGACCGCCACCCGGACCCGGTCCTGGCGCCGGTGAGCACTCCTCGGACCGCGACATCGACGCCGCTGCGCCGCCCGATCGCGGAGAGGTGAGGAGAGATCCGGGCCGGCGGGTCAGGTGGGCGCGAGAGCCGGCGGTGGGCTCAGAACTCGAAGTCTCCGCCGAGATCATCGCCACCGAAGTCCTCGAAACCCGGGTCTGCGGGTTCGGCCGCCTGCTCGCCCCCGAGCTCCTCGCCGGCGGCGACGTCCTCTGTGGCGTCCTCTGTGGCGTCGAGGTCGTCGCCGAGGAAGGCGTCGGCGATCGCGCTGCCGATGAACGCTCCGGCCACGCTCGCCAGCAGCGTTCCGGCGATCATGCTGCCCATCCCGGGTCCGCCTCGGCCGCCGCCGAGCGTGCGTTCCATCGTTCCGGGCTGCCGCATCTCGGCGCGGGTCGCCATCCGGGCCAGTGACTGCGGGTCGTCCGAGCTGGCTCGCTCCGATGCGGGGACGGCGGTGCTGAGATCTGCGAGGACCTGCTGGCGTTGCTGGGGGGTGAGTTTCGCGAACGCCTCGGCGTGAGCCTGCTCGATCGTCTCGGGAGGTGCGGTGCGCAGCATGTACTGGTACCGCTCGACGGCGAGCTCGTCGGGAGACTTCTGTCCCGTCGCGGCCCGGCCCGTGGACGCGGCGGCGGGGCCTCCTCGAGGCTGCGCGGGGGCTGGGGCGAAGCGCTCCCTGAGTTTGTCGAACAGGCCCATCGGCGGACGTCCTTCTTTCTGGTCGTGGCTGGACTCGAGACACCCGGCGGGCAGCGCGGAGAGGAGGCAGGGCGGACCCCCAGGGAGGCCGGCTCGGCACGTCTTCGTACCGGGACCTCGGCGGGGTTCCGGGGCGCCGCGCCCCATCTTTCGCAAAACTCGCAAAAAGGATGTTCGTGGACCTTAACGGACGGTCCGGCGTGCAGGTTCCCGGCGTGCACGCACCGGAACACGGGTGGGTGGACCCCGCGCGCCGCGCCGCCGGGGTGGCCCCCACCCGTGCCGGATCGGCTACCCCGGGTCCAATCGGCGCGATGGGCTTCGCGCTGCCGGGCCCTGCCCGTCCGTGCCGGGACGGCGCAACCTGAGAGCCGACCACGCACAGCAGGAGAGCAGCAGGAGAAGCGCCCGCGGTGCGGCTCGTCGCGGGAGACCCTGCCGGGAAAGAGGGACCGAACCGTGGCCCCAGGTGATCGCGCCGAGAGTCGAGCGGCTGCCCCGCCCGATCCGCCCCGGGACACCCGCCCCGAAGCAGACGACGCCCCGGCCGTGCAGGGCGACAACGCCGGGCCCGCCGAGGGGAACGCACCCCGTACGGACCCCGAGTCCGCCGCCCTGTGGCCGGCGGACCTGACCGTGCTGATCGGGATCCTGCTCGGCCTCGCCCTGCCCGAGGAGGTGACGATCGGCGCGTGGTGGCTGGTGCCCTCCGCGGAGACCCTGCTGCTCCTCGGGCTCGTGGCTTCCTCTCCCCGCCGGCCCTCGCAGATCGACCGCCGCCGGCGGATCCGGATCGGCCTGGTCGGACTCGTCAGCGGGATCAACGTGGTGGTGCTGCTGCTGCTCGCGGAGCGACTGGTGCAGCGGGCCGGGCTGGACGGGCGGTCCTTGCTGGTGGGCGCCGGAGCGTTGTGGCTGATCGCCGTCCTGCTGTTCGCCGTGTGGTTCTGGGAACTGGACCGGGGTGGGGCGGTGGCGCGGGCCTACCAGGAGGAGGACCCCGTCGACTTCCTGTTCCCGCAGATGACCGAGCCGGGCGCGGCCCCGCCCGGTTGGCGGCCCGAGTTCCTCGACTACCTCTACCTGTCGCTGACGAACGCGGCCTCGTTCGGCCCGGGGGAGACGACTCCGCTGACCCGCCGCGCGAAGGTGCTGATGGGGCTGCAGGCACTCGCGTCGCTGATGACGATGACCATCGTGCTCGCCTACGCCATCAACAACCTCGGATAGGGACACCACCGGCGGGCGCCCGATCAGGTCCGGGCCCGCCGGCCTCACGCAGGCCGCTCGGCCGCGCCGTCGCCTGCCCAGTCCGCGTGCGACGTCCACGCCTGCAACGTGAGCCGGCTGTCGAACCGGCGGGGCTCGCCGCTGATCGGGTCGGTGAACTCCAGCGCGGCGGCGAGCAGCTGCAGGGGGCGGCTGAAGTCGTCCAGCGGGGTCTCGGTGAGCACCGGGTAGAAGTCGTCGCCCAGGATCGGCACGCCCAGCCCGCTCATGTGCAGCCGGAGCTGGTGGGTGCGGCCGGTGGTGGGCGTCAGCCGGTACCGGCCGAGGCCGTCACGGTGCTCGACGAGCTCGACGTGCGTCTCGCTGTTGGGCGGCCCGGGCACCTCCAGTGCGCAGATGACCCCTCGCTCCTTGACGATCCGGCTGCGGACCGTGCGCGGCAGCTCGAGCGCCGGATCGTGCGGGGCGACGGCCTCGTAGGTCTTGCGCACCAGCCGGTCGCGGAACATCGTCTGGTACGCCCCACGGCGTTCGGGCCGGATGACGAACATGATCAGCCCGGCGGTGACGCGGTCCAGCCGGTGGGCAGGGCTGAGCGAGGGCAGGTCGAGGGCCCGGCGCAACCGCACCAGAGCCGTCTCGACGATGTGCTTGCCGCGGGGGATGGTCGACAGGAAGTGCGGTTTGTCCACGACGAGCAGGTCATCGTCGCGGTGCACGATGTTGATCTCGAACGGGACGGGGACCTCGACGGGCAGGTCCCGGTGGAACCACACGAAGGACTCGGGGACGAACGGCGCGTCGGGTGCCACCGGGCCGTCCCGGTCGACGATGCGGCCCTCACGCAGCATCTCGTCGATGCGCTGCGGATCGACCCGGGGCAACCGCTCGACCAGGTGGTCCCGCATGGTCGCCCACGACCTTTCGGCCGGTGTCCGCAGCCGGACGGGGTCGAGGCCGTGCCGCTGAGGCAGGGGGGACCGCAGCTTGCGCCTCATATCGGGCCCCAGCCTAGAAGCCGCGCCGCACCGCTCGACGACCGGTTGTGTTTCGTCCCTGCCGGGCGGGCCCCGCCCTCGGTACGTTGCCGATCAGGGAGGTCCGAATGATGAGCGAGACCATGCAGGGCGCAGATCCCGTAGACACCGCCTTCTGGCACCCGTTCGCGGCGATGGGTGCGGTGCGCCGCGCCGAGTTCGTGCTCACCCGCGGCGACGACGTATGGCTCTTCGACGAGGGCGGGTCGCGATACCTGGACGCGACCGCCAGCCTGTGGTGCGTCAACGTCGGGCACGGCCGCCGGGAGATCGCCGACGCGGTCGCCGCGCAGATGCGGGAGCTGGCCACCTACCAGACCTTCGGGGACATCGCGAACCCGCCGGCTCTGGAGCTGACCCGGCGCCTCGCCGCCCTCGCGCCGGTCCCGGGAGCCAAGATCTTCCTGGTCAACGGGGGCGGCGACGCGATCGACACCGCTGCGAAACTGGCCAGGGAGTACTTCGTGCGCACCGGGGAGTCCGAGCGGACGGTGCTGGTCAGCCGCGAGCACTCCTACCACGGCACGCAGGGTTTCGGGACGGCGCTGGCCGGCATGCCCGGCAACCGCATCGCGGCGCCGTTCGTCCCCGACGTCTCCGTCGTCGCGCACGACGATCCGGCGGCCCTCGAGGCCGAGTTCGAACGGCTGGGGCCCGGCCGGGTGGCGGCGTTCTTCGCCGAGCCGGTGATCGGCGCGGGGGGCGTGCTCCCGCCCCCGCCGGGCTACCTGGAGCGGGTCCGGGAGATCTGCGACCGCCACGGCGTGCTGTTCGTCGTCGACAGCGTCATCTGTGGTTTCGGGCGCCTCGGGGACTGGTTCGGCATCGAGCGGTTCGGCGTCGTCCCCGACATGATCGTCTTCGCGAAGGGTGTCACCAGCGGCTACCTGCCGCTCAGCGGGGTCGTCACGCACGAGCGGGTCGCCGCGCCGTTCTGGGACGATCCGGCCGCCGCTCCGTTCCGGCACGGCGCGACCTACTCGGGCCACCCCGCCGCCTGCGCGGCCGCGCTCGCCAACCTCGACATCCTCGAGGGCGACGGGCTGCTCAAGCGCGCCGAGGACCTCGAGGGCGAACTGCACGCGGCCCTGCGCACGCTCGCCGATCACCCCCTGGTCACCGAGGTCCGCGGCGGCACCGGGGTGCTCGGCGCGCTGGAGCTGGCCCCGGAGCGTCTGGGCGCCGACCCCACCCTGCCCGCGCGGGTGGCGCGGGCCGCGCGCGAGCGTGGTGCCCTCATCCGCCCGATGACCAGCGCGCTCGGCTTCTCGCCGCCGCTGACCCTGCGCGAGGAGCACCTCGACCTGCTGGTCGACGCGGTGCGGGGCGGCCTGTCGGCGGTGCTCTGAGGGGCGGTCCGGTCGGCGCACGATCTTCCCGTGTGGCTCTGATCACGCTAGCGTCCGGGCGCGGGAGGAGGTTCTGTCATGACGGAGACCAGCGAACGGTACGTCGGCAGAAGCGTGCCCCGCCGGGAGGACGCCGCGCTGCTGACCGGGCGGGCGACCTGGACGGACAACATCCGTCTGCCCGGGATGCTGCATTTCGCGGTACTCCGCAGTCCCGTGGCGCACGCCCGGATCCTGAGCGTCGACGTGGGCCCGGCGCTGGCGCTGCCCGGTGTCGTCGCCGCGTTCACCGGCGAGGATCTGGCCGACGACTTCGCCATCGGCCTGCCGTGCGGCTGGCCGGTCACCGAGGACATCAAGATCCCCGACCACCCGCCGCTCGCCCGTGGCGAGGTGAACCACGTGGGCGACGGCGTCGCGGTGGTCGTGGCCCGTGACCGCGCGAGCGCGCAGGACGCGCTCGAGCTGATCGAGGTCTCCTACGACGAGCTTCCCGCCGTGGTGGACGTCGAGGCCGCGCTCGCCGACGGCACGCCGCTCGTGCACGCCGAGCTCGGCACCAACCACTGCTACACCTGGCCGCTGGCCGTCGGTGACGTGGACGCGGCGTTCGCCCAGGCCGACGTCGTGGTCGAGGGTCGCTACCTCCAGCAGCGGGTGATCCCGTCGGCGATGGAACCGCGGGCCGTGGTGGTCAACCCGGAGCCGGTGGGCGGTGGCTTCACGATCTACAGCTCGACCCAGGTCCCGCACTTCGTCCGGGACATCCTCGCCATGATCTGCGGCGTCCCGGACAGCAAGCTGCGGGTCGTCGCGCCGGACGTGGGCGGCGGGTTCGGCTCGAAGCTCAACGTCTACGCCGAGGAGGCGCTCGCCCTCGCGCTGGCCCGGCGGCTCGGCGCACCGGTGAAGTGGGTCGAGGGGCGCTCGGAGAACCACATCGCCACCACCCACGGCCGGGGCCAGGTGCAGCGCATCGCGGTCGCCGCCACCCGCGAGGGCACGATCCTCGGCATGCGGGTGAACCTGCTCGCGGACATGGGCGCCTACCTCCAGCTGCTCACCCCGGGCATCGCCGTGTTCGGCGCGTTCACCTACTGCGGCCTCTACGACTTCGGCGCGTACTCGTTCGAGTGCCGGGGGGTCTTCACCAACCTCACCCCGACCGACGCCTACCGCGGCGCCGGCCGCTCCGAGGCGGCCTACGCCCACGAGCGGATCATGGACGACCTCGCGCGGGCCCTGGACATGGACCCCGCCGAGGTCCGGCTGCGCAACCTCATTCCGCCGTTCAGCCAGCCGTGCACCGTCCCGTCCGGTGTCATGTACGACTCGGGCGACTACGACGCCTGCATGCGCAAGGCTCTCGACCTGGTGGGCTACGAGGACCTGCGCAAGGAGCAGCAGCGCCGCCGCGAGTCCGGGGACCCGGTGCAGATCGGCATCGGGATCGGCAACTTCACCGAGAGCGGCGGGCTGTCGCCGTCGAAGGTCGCCGCCGGGGTCCGGCTGCAGAGTGGCGGCTGGGAGGCCGCGACCGTGCGGATGACGATCAGCGGCAAGGTCGAGGTCGTCACCGGAACGTCGCCGCACGGCCAGGGCCACGAGACGGTGTGGGCCCAGATCGC
Organism: Pseudonocardia bannensis; assembly: GCF_012911875.1. GTDB lineage: Bacteria > Actinomycetota > Actinomycetes > Mycobacteriales > Pseudonocardiaceae > Pseudonocardia > Pseudonocardia bannensis. The sequence goes on from NZ_JAAXKZ010000038.1 coordinate 25,282, forward strand.
GGCCGACGCCCTGGGCGTGCATCCCGACGACGTGGAGGTGCTGCACGGCGACACCGCCGTCGCGCCGTTCGGCCGGGACACCTACGGCTCGCGGAGCCTGCCGGTCGGCGGGGTCGCGGTGCACCTGGCTGCCGGGAAGGTCGCGGAGAAGGCGAAGAAGATCGCGGCGCACCTGCTGGAAGCGGCCGAGGACGACATCGAGTTCTCCGGCGGCCGGTTCTCCGTCGCGGGCACCCACGCCCCGGGGGTGACGATCCAAGAGGTGGCGATGGCGGCCTCGCTGGCCGCGAACCTCCCCGACGGGATGGAGCCCAACCTCACCGCGGACACCCACTTCGACCCGCCGAACTTCACCTGGCCGTTCGGCACCCACATTTGCGTCACCGAGGTCGACACCGAGACCGGGCGGGTCCGGATCCAGCGCTATGTCGCGGTGGACGACTGCGGGCCGATCGTGAATCCGGCGATCGTCAACGGGCAGTTGCACGGCGGCATCGCACAGGGCGTCGCGCAGGCGCTGTACGAGGAGGCGCGCCACGACGACGCCGGGAACCCCACGACGGCGACCCTGGCCGACTACACCGTCCCGGCCGCCTCCGACCTGCCGAACTTCGAGCTGGACCAGACGGTGACCCCGTCGCCGACCAACCCCATGGGCGTCAAGGGCATCGGCGAGTCCGGGGCGATCGGGTCCTCGCCCGCGGTGATGAACGCCGTGATCGACGCCGTCGCCCACCTCGGCGTCACCCACATCGACATGCCGGCGACGCCCGAGAAGGTCTGGCGGGCGATCCAGGAAGCCCGGTAGCGAGGAGGACGAGACATGGTTGCCATCAACTGCGACATGGGCGAGGCGTTCAGCATCTACCGCTGCGGTGATGACGAGGGGCTGATGCCCTACATCACACTCGCGAACGTGGCCTGCGGCTTCCACGCGTCCGACCCGATGGTCATGGCGGACACGGTCGCGCTGGCCAAGCAGCACGGGGTGAGGGTGGGCGCACACCCTTCGCTGCCCGACCGCCAGGGCTTCGGCCGCCGCGAGATGAAGATGGACCGTGACGAGCTCACCGCCTGCGTGATCTACCAGGTGGGCGCGCTGTCGGGCTTCCTGCAGGCCCAGGGAATGGCGCTCAATCACATCAAGCCGCACGGCTCGCTGTACGGGATGGCCGCCCGCGACGAGCAGGTGGCCGAGGCCGTCGCCGACGCCGCCGAGGTGTTCGGCGTGCCCCTGATGGGCATGGCCGGCACGGTGCACGAGCAGGTCTGGGGCAGCCGCGAGGCCGGGTTCATCGCCGAGTACTACGCCGACCTCGACTACCGCGACGACGGCTCGCTGATCATCACCCGGCAACACGCCGCGTTCGATCCCGCCGAGTCCGCGAAGGGGGCGGTGCGCGCCGTCACCGAGGGCGTCGCCACGTCCGTGGGCGGCAAGGAGATCCCGGTGCGCGCCGACTGCGTGTGCGTGCACTCCGACACCCCGAACGCGGTGGAGCTCGCCAAGGCGGTCAACGAGGCCCTGGCGCCCTACCTCGACTAGCCCACCCCGACCGAAGAGGAGTCCGATGCCGCGTCACGAGGTCGTCTCGCCCATTCCCGGTGTCTTCTACCGCCGACCGGACCCGGACAGCGACCCGTTCGCCACCGAGGGCCAGAACGTCGGCGCCGACGACACGGTGTGCCTGGTCGAGGTCATGAAGTCCTTCCACCAGGTGCCGGCGGGCGCGGCGGGCACGGTCGTGGAGTTCCTCGTCGAGAACGAGGACGTGGTCGACGCCGGTCAGGTGGTCGCGATCATCGACGGCGCCGGGGACGGCGGGTGAGACGCCTGCTGGTCGCGAACCGGGGCGAGATCGCCGTGCGGATCATCCGCGCGGCCCGCGACCTCGGGATCTCCACGGTCGCGGTGCACAGCACCGCCGATGCGGAGGCCCCGCACGTCCGGCTCGCCGACGCCGCGGTCGAGATCGGGCCACCCCAGGCGACCAAGAGCTACCTGGTCGTCGACGCGATCCTGGAGGCCGCGCGGTCGTCCGGGGCCGACGCGGTGCATCCCGGGTACGGCTTCCTCTCCGAGCGGGCGGCGTTCGCCGCGGCGGTGACGGACGCCGGGCTGACGTTCGTCGGCCCGGACGCCGCGGTGATCGAGGAGATGGGGGACAAGGTGCGGGCCCGGCAGGTCGCCCGGGCCGCCGGGGTACCGACCGTGCCCGGCACCGAGGACGGCGTCGACGACGTGGCGGCCGCCGTCGCCGCGGCGGCCGACATCGGTTATCCGGTGATGCTCAAGGCGGCCGCGGGCGGCGGGGGCCGGGGGATCCGGGTGGTCGCCGACGAGGCGGAACTGCGCTCCGGTTTCCCTGCGGCCTCGGCCGAGGCGGCCAGCGCGTTCGGGGACGGCCGGATGTACCTGGAGCGGTTCGTCCGCCGGGCCCGTCACGTCGAGGTCCAGGTCCTCGGCGACGGCGACGACGTCGTCCACCTGTTCGAGCGGGAGTGCTCGTTGCAGCGCAGACGGCAGAAGATGGTCGAGGAGGCGACCGCCCCCGGGATCGACGCCGACGTGCGGGCCGCGATGACCGACGCGGCGGTGCGGCTGTCCCGCGAGGTGGGGTACCGCAGCGCGGGGACGGTCGAGTTCCTCGTTGATGATGATGCCGATGAGTCATCGGATCAGCGGTTCTTCTTCATCGAGATGAACACCCGCATCCAGGTGGAGCACCCGACCACCGAGCTCGTCACCGGGGTCGACCTGGTGGCCGAGCAGCTGCGGATCGCGACCGGTGAACCGCTGCGGTTGCGGCAGGACGACGTCACGGCCCGGGGGAGCGCCGTGGAGTTCCGGATCTGTGCCGAGGACCCGGACAGGGACTTCCTGCCCGCCCCCGGGAAGGTCGGCCGGGTGTCGCTGCCGGGCGGGCCGTGGGTCCGGGTGGACACCTGGCTGGAGCCGGACTCGCAGGTCTCGCCCTTCTACGACTCGTTGCTGGCCAAGGTGGTCGTGTGGGGCGAGGACCGGGAGACCGCGCTGCGCCGGTCCCGTCGGGCACTCGCGGAGTTCGCGGTGGACGGGGTGGCGACCACGGCCGGGATGTTCACCGAGCTGCTCGACGAGCCGTGGTTGCAGGCGGGGGACTTCCACACCGGAACGCTCGAGGGCTGGCTGGGCCGGCGGCGGGCGGCGGCAGACCAGGGAGGGCACGGATCATGACGACCGCGCAGGTGCAGGACGCCCGCTACAGCTGGGGCGGGGACGAGCACATCTTCGTGGAGCTGGCCGAGGACATGAGCCTGCAGGCCAACTTCCGGGCCATGGCCATCACGAAGCTGCTGCGCGAGCAGCGCCCCGACGGGGTGCTCGAGATCTGCCCGGCCAACGCGTCCTACCAGGTGCGCTTCGACCCCGACGTGATCGAGCCCCGGGCGCTGCTCGCACAGCTGCAGGACCTCGAGAAGCAGGTCGGCGACGCACACGAGCTCACGCTGCCGACCAGGGTGCTCGAGATCCCGGTGCTCTACCGGGACCCGTGGACCACCGAGACGCTGATGCGCTTCCGGGACCGCCACCAGGATCCGGAGGCCACCGACATCGAGTACGCGGCGCGGATCAACGGCTTCGCCGACGCCGACGAGTTCATCGCCGCGCACTCCCGCTCGCCGTGGTTCACCTCGATGGTCGGCTTCGTCGCCGGGCTGCCGTTCATGTTCCAGATGGTTCCCCGGGAGCGTCAGCTGGTGGTGCCGAAGTACCTGCGGCCGCGCACCGACACCCCGAAGCAGACCGTCGGGTACGGCGGCTGCTTCGCGTGCATCTACTCGGTGCGCGGTGCCGGCGGCTACCAGATGTTCGGCATCACCCCGGCGCCCATCTACGACCCGACCCAGAAGCTGCCCGACTTCAGCGACTTCATGGTGTTCTTCCGCCCCGCCGACATCGTCAAGTTCACGCCGATCGACCGGGAGCGCTACGACGCCCACCTCGCCGAGGTGGAGGCGGGCACGTTCCGGATCCGCACCCGCCCGGTGGACTTCAGCCTCCAGCCGTTCCTCGACGACCCCGACGGTTACAACGCCCGACTGCTGGAGGTGCTCCGTGCCGATTGAGGTGCGCAAGCCCGGCCTGTCCACCACGGTGCAGGACGCCGGCCGGACCGGCTACTACGATCTCGGCATCCCACCCTCCGGCGCGCTGGACCAGTATTCGCTGCGGGCCGCGAACCTGCTGGTCGGCAACCCGGTCGGGGCCGCCGCGCTCGAGTGCGTGTACCTGGGCCCGCAGCTGGTCTTCACCGAGCCCGCGGTGGTGGCCGTGGCGGGCGCGGAGATGGCCCCGCGGGTCAACGGGGAGGGCCGCCCGCTGTGGGAGTCGTTCGACGTGCGGGCCGGCGATGTGCTCGACTTCGGCTACATCAAGGCCGGCGCGCGGGCCTACCTCGCCGTCTCGGGTGGCATCGACGTCCCGGAGGTGCTGGGCAGCCGCTCGACCTACGGGCTCGGGGCGCTCGGCGGCCTGGAGGGCCGGCCGCTGCAGGAGGGCGACACCCTCCCGCTCGGCGCCGGTGACGGAACGGCCGGGCGGAGCGTGCCGGAGGACCTGCGGCCGGCGCTCGGCAAGGACAACGAGGTCCGGGTCGTGATGGGCCTCTACGACCACCGGCTGACCGAGGCCGGCCGGAAGACCTTCCTCGACACGACCTGGACGCTGACCCCGGTGGCCGACCGGATCGGGTTCCGCTACAAGGGTCCGGCGCTCGAGACGGTCGAACGCGAGCAGCCCTTCGGCGCGGGCCACGACCCGTCGAACATCGTCGACGCGCCCTACCCGATCGGCTCGATCCAGGTGCCCGGCGGCGTGGAGCCGATCATCCTGCACCGCGACGCCGTCTCCGGCGGCGGCTACATGATGATCGCCACGGTGATCAGCGGGGACCTGGACGTGGTCGCCCAGTCGGCGCCCAACACCCGCACCCGGTTCATCGAGCTCGACCTCGACGCGGCGCTGGCCGCGCGGGCGGACCACCGGCGGCGGGTGCAGCGGTTGCACGAGGCGCTGGGCTGATCCGGCGACCACGGAGCGTCTCCGTTTGGGTGCGGCGAGCGGGGGAATCCGTGCGCCCATCCGAGCGAGGGTCCCCATGGTCACGAGCAGGACGCAGGTCCGGCGCCGCCCCGGGCCAGCGGCGGAGCCGGGCACGACCGAATCCGACCCCGTCGCGGTCGCGGTACGCGCCGGCCTGATCTACGTGACCGACACCGTTGCGGGCATCACCCGGGAACGCCACGCGGACGGCTGGCTCTACCGCAGGCCGGACGGCATCCTCATCGTCGGGCAGGGGGAGCGGTCGTGGATCGATGCGATCGGCATCCCGCCCGCGTGGACGCACGTGTGGATCAGCCCGACCCCGCAGGGGCACATCCTCGCCACGGGGCGTGACTCCCGTGGACGCAAGCAGTATCGGTACCACCCACGCTGGCACGAGGTCCGCGACGCCACCAAGTACCACCGGATGACCGAGTTCGGGGAGGCGCTCCCCGGGCTGCGCCGGCGGATCGACGACGATCTGGACCGCCCCGGCCTTCCGCGCGAGAAGGTCATCGGCGCCGTGCTGCGGCTGATGGACGAGACCCTGATCCGGATCGGCAACGAGGAGTACGCCCGGCAGAACCACTCCTACGGTCTCACCACGCTGCAGCACGAGCACGTGCGGATCGAGGGCTGTACGACGGTCGCCTTCGAGTTCCGGGCGAAGTCCGGCAAGGAGCAGCGGGTCCGGCTGAGCGACCCGCGTCTGGCCACCGTGGTGCGCGAATGCCACGAGCTGCCCGGCCACGAGCTGTTCCAGTACACGACCGATGAGGGCCGGGTGGCGCGCGTCGGATCGGCCGACGTCAACGCCTACCTGAAGGCCGTCACCCGGGCCGCCTTCACGGCCAAGGACTTCCGGACCTGGGGTGGCTCGGTGACGGCCGCCGAGACCCTGGTGGAGCTCGGTCCGCCGCGCTCCACCGCCGATGCCCGGAGCAAGATCGTCGCGGCGATCGATGCGGCGGCGGAGCGGCTCAACAACACCCGTGCGGTGTGCCGGAAGAGCTACGTGAACCCGCGGGTGCCCGAGTCGTACGTCGACGGTTCCCTCGACGACGCGTACCGGCACGCCCCGGCGCTGGAGCGGCTGCGGACCTCCGAATCGGCGATGCTGATCGTGATCACGACGTGATGCAGATTGCGCCATTGCTGTGGCGGCGCCGACAATCTGCGCCCTGCAGTCGAGCGGGTCAACTCGTGATCATTTCGTGATAGCTTTGCGTTGACCTGCTGAAACGGCCATTGAGGGCTCATATTTCGCCATTCAACGTGACAATCCTCACCCCGATTTTCCCTGACGAAGTCGCTTCCGGTCTCCGTAGTGTCGTTTCTCGTTGGCCCGGTACGGGCTGACCGAAAAGCATCCGGATCCGCCGCGCCTAGCCCTGTCCCGCGGTTTCGGTCCGTTGAGACATGAAGACGGGACAGGGACGAGGTAGCGGTTCCGGGCGTTTCTCCCCAACGCCCGGGAGTTCGGCCGGCATCGGTGTTGTCTCCCCCGTGCCGGCCGGCTGTCGTGCGGATCCTCGGCGGTGCGGGTGGAGCGGACTCAGCATGGCTTCTCGACGCAGTTTCTTCTCGGCCCGCCGGCTCATGGGCCTGGCGGCGGCCGGCGCCGTGGCGATCGGCATCCCGTTCGTCGCGACCGGAACCGCGAACGCGGTCCCCGCGTCCACGTGGGACAAGCTCGCGCAGTGTGAGAGCAGTGGCAACTGGAGCATCAACACCGGCAACGGTTTCTCCGGCGGCCTGCAGTTCACCCCGTCGACGTGGAAGGCCTTCGGTGGCCAGGGCGCCGCGCACAACGCGAGCCGCGAGCAGCAGATCGCCGTGGCCGAGCGGGTCCTCGCGGCCCAGGGCTGGGGCGCCTGGCCGGCTTGCTCGGCCAAGCTCGGCCTGCGCTGACGCGCGTCCGGTGGGTGCGTGCTCCCTCGCCACTTCGTGGCGTACGCGCCCACCGGGCATCGGCGTGTTCGACGCGCCTCGACGACCTCCGTTGCGCGGTCGTTCCGAAATGGGGCCGGCCGTCCATCGGCGGCGCCATTGTTTCGTGTGACCCGCATGAGGACACAGCGGAGTTCCTCGGCGGTAATCGCTTCCAGCGCGCAGTGGCGCATGCGGAGCCAGCGCAGCACCGGGATCGCTCGGCGGAGCGGTCCCGGTGCCCGCGAACCCTTCGGCGTGCTGCCGCGTCTGTTTCAGCTCCGGGTGTCGTGATCAGGAAGTCCGCGAATGCAGTCACCACTCCTCCAGCACCGGGTAGCTGCCGGCACCGGAGGAGAACCACCGGTAGGTGAGGGTCGCGGGCTCGTCCTGCGCCTGCACGCGCAGTGCGAGCGCCACCTGCTCGAAGTCCCTCCGTCGATAACCGCGGACGTCGAACCGCGCGAACGAGGAAGCTCATACCCGGCAATCGAGCCGCCTCAGCCTGCCGTGCCCACGGCGGAGGGACTCCGCTCGACGGTCCTCCGTCGCGACGGTTCCCTCGCTCCGCCGTCAGCCCCGCCGGCCGGCCAGGACCGCGTTCACGATCCACCGGACCTGCTCGACCGCGTACTCGATCGGGGCGCTGGGCTGCACCAGGTGGCTGAGGGTCAACCGGACGAAGACCTCGACGAGCGACTCGATCGCGTCGGCGCCGTCGGGGCCGGTGATCGACAGATCCGGATGGACTGCCCGTACCTGGGCGGCGATGGCCGCGACCGCCCGCTCGAGCACCGGCTCGGGCCGGACGGCCACCAGCGGCAGCAGATCGTCCGCGGCACCGTGCGCGGCCGAGACGATGGCCTTGATCAGCGGGTTGTCGGCCGCCTCCCGCAGGGTGTACTCCACCGCCGCGCTCAGGCCTGCCGGCAGGTCCCCGGAATGCAGCGCCAGCCGCTCGGTCACGCCGGCCAGGAAGCGGTCCGTCTCGCGGGTGACCATCGCCTCGGCGAGCGCGTCCTTCGAGCCCACCTCGTTGTAGACGCTCTGCCGGCTCACGCCGACCCGGGCCGCCACCCGGGACATGGTGACCGCGTCCCATCCCCGGTCGCAGGTGATCTCGGTGGCGGCGTCGAGCAGCTGGTCGCGCAACAGCGAGCGGACGCGGGCGTGGAATCCCTGCCGGGCGCTCATCGCCTCACCGTACATCTGGCGCGTGATCGTCGGCACTGTTTACAGTGTGACCTCATCTGTCGACGGTGGGAACAGTTCCCGACGTGACGTCTAGAAGAGGGAGGCGCGTTGACCACGAGTCCCATCGACGAGCGGGTCCGGCTCGCGGGTGACGGCCCTGTGCTCAGTGAGGCCGAGTCACGTGCGGTACGCCGCGGCGTACCGGATCCCGGGATCCCGCTGCCACCGGCTGCGACCCCGACGCTCACGCTGTTCTTCGGCTCCCTCGTGGTCTGGGGCGTGGCGACCTGGCTCGCGCTGGGCGAGCACGCCCCGTTCTGGGTGACCATCCCGCTGCACGCGCTGGTCACCTTCACCATGTTCACGGTGCTGCACGACGCGATCCATCACGCCGCCGGGCGGATGAACTGGGTCAACGAGGTCTTCGGGCGGCTGTCGGTGCCCTTCGTGGCCTGCTACGCGAGCTTCGGCATGTTCCGGTTCATCCACATCGAGCACCACCGCAACACCAACGAGGACATCGACACCGACCCGGACGCGTGGACCACCCACGGCCCCTGGTGGCAGCTGCCGCTGCGCTGGCTGTCGATCGACGGCCGCTACGCGGTGTTCTACCTCCGGCGACTGCGGACCCGTCCGCGCGGTGAGCGCCTCGAGACCATGGCCACCGTGGGCCTGACCCTGCTCGCGTTCGGTGGGCTGATCGCCACCGGGCACGGGTGGGAACTGGCGTTGATCTACCTGATCCCGCAGCGCATCGGGGTCGGCGTGCTGGCCTGGTGGTTCGACTGGATGCCCCACCACGGGCTGACCGCCACCGCCCGGCAGAACCGGTTCGCGGCCACCCGGGTGCGGGTCGGCATGGAGTGGCTGCTGACCCCCGTCATGCTCTACCAGAACTACCACCTGGTGCATCACCTGCACCCCGCGATCCCGTTCTACCGGTACGTCAAGGCGTGGCAGCGCAACGAGAAGGCCTACCTGAGCCGAGACGTCCCGATCATGACCGCGTGGGGGCGTGAGCTCACGGCGTCGGAGTACCGCGCGTGGCGCCGGCTCACCGCGTCGTTCCACAGCGAGGAGGCGCCCGGTTCGACGGCCGAGACGTCGGAGTTCCACCCGCTGACGGTGGCCGAGGTCCGGCCGCTCACCGCGGACAGCGTCTCCATCAGCTTCGAGATCCCCGAGTCCCTGCGTGAGCGTTTCCGGTTCACGCCGGGCCAGCACCTCACCCTGCGGACGACCGTGGACGGCGCGGAGATCCGCCGCACCTACTCGCTGTGCACGTCGGCGACCTCGGACCTGGTCCGCATCGCGGTGAAGCGGATCGACGGCGGTGCGATGTCGCGCCACCTCACCCAGGAGATCGCCGCGGGCGACGTGCTGGAGGTGGCGCCCCCCTCGGGCCGGTTCACGCTGCACCCGGCGTCGGCGAAGGGCCGCCACCACGTCGGGATCGCCGCCGGCAGCGGCATCACGCCGATCATCTCGATGCTGTCCACCGCGCTGACGGAGCACGAGGACAGCCGGTTCACCCTGCTCTACGGCAACCGCACCGCCGAGTCGACGATGTTCCGCGACGAGCTGGAGATGCTCGCCCGCCAGTTCGAGGGCCGGTTGCGGATCGTCCACTTCCGTTCCGAGGCCACCGACTCCGAGCCGGGGTCCGGCTTCGAGCGGATCGTCTGCGGGCGGATGGACACCGCGCAGCTCACCTCGCTGTTCGACGACGCCGTGTCACCCCGGGAGGTCGACGGCTGGTTCCTGTGCGGACCACAGCAGCTCGTCGACGACACCCGCGCGCTGCTGACGGACCACGCGGTCCCGGCCGAGCTGGTCCATGTCGAGCTGTTCCACGCCGAGCCGGCCCGCGCCCTCGATGCGGGCGTGGCGAGCACCATCACCGCGACGGCCGGCGGGCGCACGTCGGCGGTCGACACCGACGGCCACGAGTCGGTCCTCGAAGCCGTCCTGCGCGGCGGGCTGGATGCTCCGTACGCCTGCATGGGCGGGGCGTGCGGCACGTGCCGGGCGAAGCTCGTCCGTGGCACCGCGGAGATGGAGCTGAACTACGCCCTCGGGGCCGACGAGCTCGCCGCGGGTTACGTGCTGACCTGCCAGTCCCGGCCGACCTCGGAACGGGTCGAGCTGGACTACGACGCCTGACCGCCTGACTGCGTCGATCCCGCTGCATGCGTGACCGGGCGCCGGCGTCTGCACGCCGGCGCCCGGTCCGTGTCACCCTGGGCGATCCGATCCCGGAGCCGGTCGCCGGAGTGAGTGGGGGAGCAGACCCAGCTGACGTTCGACATGGCCCGCACGCTGGCGGCGACGTGGCTCCCGGGCGACGAGGTGGTCGTCACCCGGCTGGACCACGACGCCAACATCCGCCCGTGGGTGCTGGCGGCCGAGGCCGTCGGTGCCGCAGTCCGCTGGGCGGACTTCGATCCCGAGACCGGTGAGCTGGCCCCCGAGCAGGTGGCGGCGGTGCTGTCCCCGCGTACCCGGCTCGTCGCCGTGACCGGGGCGTCCAACCTGATCGGGACCCGGCCCGCGATCCCGGAGATCGCCCGCCTCACGCACGGCGTGGGTGCGCTGCTCTACGTCGACGGCGTGCACCTGACCGCGCACGTGCTCGTCGACGTCGGGCGGCTCGGTGCCGACGTGTTCGCGTGCTCGCCGTACAAGTTCCGCGGGCCGCACTGCGGGGTACTGGCCGCCCGCCCCGGGCTGCTGGAGGGCCTGCACCCGCAGAAGCTGCTGCCGTCGACCGATGCGATACCCGAGCGTTTCGAGCTCGGCACCCTGCCCTACGAACTGCTCGCGGGTACCACGGCGGCCGTGGACTTCCTCGCGTCACTGGGACCCGGCAGCACGGCCATCTCCCGGCGCGAGCGCCTCGTCGCCGCGATGACCGGGGTCGAGGAGCACGAGGACCGGCTGCGGCGGCGCATCGAGGACGGGCTGGCCGAGATGGCGGGTGTGGTCGTGCACTCGCGGGCCGCCAGCCGCACCCCCACCCTGCTGGTGTCCGTGCGGGACCGCGCCGCCGCCGAGGCCTACGAGTACCTGGCGACGCTGGGGATCAACGCACCGGCGGGTTCGTTCTATGCGCTGGAGGCGTCGCGGTGGCTCGGCCTCGGCGACAGCGGTGCGCTGCGGATCGGGCTCGCTCCGTACACCGACGACTCCGATGTCGACCGGCTGCTCAAGGGGCTCGCGGAGTTCACGGCCCGGCACTGACACCGGTGCCGGAGCGGCTGCTGTCGTCGCTGTCACGAGAGGTCGACGCCGCGCCGGATGCTGGTACCGCTGGGCCGAGTCGTTCGGCGTCGTGGTTCGGGCATGCTCGACGGCCACGTCGCACCCATCCGGACGGACCCATGGGAGCTGAACTCGAGCGGGGCCACCTCTTCTTCTGTTACCGGCCGCGAGTGGACGTGCAGCGGGCCACGGGACTGCTGGACGTGCAGCGCTTCTACATGATCATGAAGCCGGACGGGAAGCGGCTCTTCCGGCGGATCATCATGGGCCGCAAGCGCCTGCCGGACCTGGCCGCCCACGAGCGGGAGTGGGCGTTCGTCGACCGCGTGAGTCCCGACCCGGTGGAACTGGAGGACGAACTGGATCCCCGTTCGTACCGCACCCGGACCCGTGGGCCGCGGGTGGCGGCCCCGGCCCGGCCCGCCGGTGAGAGCGTCTACATGATCGCCCGGCACGCCACGCACACGCATCTGGCGTACGTACTGGAACTGCCGAACTCCCCGGGGCCCGTGCAGCGGGATCTGCGCATCACCGACGAGGCCAGTTTCGTCGTCACGGTGCGCAACCCCGACGCGGATCCGGGGCCACGGGCCGGCCTGCCCCCGGCGCGGCGGCCCGACTACCCCGAAACCCTGAGCGCCGAGTTCACCGGCAGGCGTTTCATCGAGCTGGATCCCCCGGAGTTCCTGGACTACCCAGGCACCGAGATCGTGCTGGTCGGGGCCACTCACGATGCCGAGCGGGAGCTCGGCGTGCGGCTGCGTCCGCAGCACCGGACGCCGGACTCGGCGGCGTTCTTCAGCGAGCTGGGAATGGAGCGCGACGTGCATCCGCTGGCTCCGCTGACGAGCGGGGAGTGGGAGTGAGGTCCCGGCCTGCCGCGCCGGTGCTCGACCGCCCTCGCGTCAGCGGCGGTGGGCCAGGTCCGCGGCCCCCACGATTCCGGCGTCGGCCCCGAACTGGGCGATCCGCACCTCGGCCGTCGGCCGGTGCCCACGTCCGGTCAGGTGCTTGCGGAACGTGGTCTCCACCGGCACCCGGAGCAGGTCGCCGGCCTGGCACACGCCGCCCCCGATCACGAACACGGCCGGGTCGAGGATCGCAGCCAGCTGGGCCAGGCCCCGGCCGAGCCACTTGCCGAGCTCGTCGAAGCACCCCAGCGCCACCACGTCGCCGGCCTGGGCGGCCTGGGTCACCATGTACCCGGTGATGTACTGCGCCTCGCCCCCGGCGAGGCGCAGCAGCTCCCGGGCCATCGACGGGGATACGCTCGCCTGCTCCTGCGCCTCCTGGAGCAGCGCGCGCCCGCTGCCGTACTGCTCCCAGCAGCCCTGCAGACCGCAGCCGCACCGCCGGCCGTCCGGGACGATGTTGAGGTGGCCGACCTCGGCGGCCAGGCCGAACCGGCCCCGCACCAGCTCACCGCCGAGCACGATGCCCCCGCCGATCCCGGTGCCGATCGTCAGGGTGACGACGTAGTCCTCGCCGCGGGCGGCCCCGAACCGGACCTCGGCCCACGCCGCGGCGTTGGCGTCGTTCTCGACCACGACCGGTAGCCCGAGTCGCTGCTCCAGTGCCTCGCGGAGTTGCTCGTCACGCCAGGCGAGGTTCGGCGCGAACATGACGGTCGAGCGCTTCTCGTCGACGAAACCGGCCGCGCCGAGCCCGATCGCGACGGCGCTGTGCGTGCTCAGCAGTTCGCGGACCGCGTCGACGATCGTGTCCTGGACCTTGGTCGGGTCCTCCGCCGGGGTGTCCCGGCGGGTGCGCACGACGATCCGGCCCTCGTCGTCGACGACCCCTGCAGCGATCTTCGTGCCGCCGATGTCGACGCCGATGGCCAGTGCGTCGTCCGTCCGGGCCGGGGCGGTCATGACGCCCGCCGGGCCAGCTCGCGCCGGGACAGGCTCCCGACGTCGACGTCGTCGAGCGAGGAGACGACGAGGTCGGCCTTCGCGTCGGCCAGCAGTGCCTCGTCGCCGGCGCGGGCCAGGCCCAGCGCCGCCATCCCGCCGGCCTTGGCGGCTTCCACCCCGCTCGCCGCGTCCTCCACGACGAAGCAGTCGCCCGGGTCGGCGCCGAGCTCCGACGCGGCGGTCAGGAAGATCTCCGGGTGCGGCTTGCCCTGGGCGAAGTCGCGCCCGGAGATGTCGGCGTCGAAGAACTCGAGCAGGGTCAGGCCCGGGCGGATGAAGTCGTACTGCAGTCCCTCCCGCTCGGCGAAGGTGTCGAGCCGGATCTGGCGCAGGAACAGCCCCGCGTTCTTCGACGACGACGCGGCCGCCGTGGGGATCCCCGCGGCCCGGACGGCCAGGATGAACCGCAGCGCGTCCGGGTAGGCCTCGAACTCGCCGGCCTCGATCAGCTTGATCACCATGTCCTGCTTGCGCGCGGCGTAGGCCTCGACCCGGTCCTGGGCGTCCGGCACCTCGAAGTGCTCCAGGGCGGCGAGCGCCCCGCTCATCCGGGGCTTGCCGGACATGACCTGCTGGTAGACCTGCGGGGTGAAGCGCTCGTCGGACCAGGTGGTGCGGTCGCGGATGCCGGCCCAGTCGGTCTCCATCAGCTCGCGCAGCGACTCCTTCCACGCGCGCTCGTGCGGCGAGTCGACGAGCACACCGTCGACGTCGAAGATTGCTCCTTGGAATCCCGTTGCGGGCATCGCCGTTCCCTTCGGGTCGTGCGTGATCTACCTGGGCGCCGGGCTGGACAACGGAGGGAGCGCGAAGACCCAGCCGTCGCCCGCGCCCAGCGTCCGGACCTCCTCGCCGACACCGACCTGCACCGGGCCCCGGAAACCCTCGGCCCGGGCGAGCACCGTCAGCTCCTCGCCCTTGATGGACACCCGGATCGAGGTGCCCCGGAACTGCATCGAGAACGCGACGCCGTCGAGCCGGTCGATCAGGCGCGGCGCGAAGTACAGGACCCCGTCGCGGACGCTGCTGCCGAGGTAGCCGCGCTGCAGCAGGTCCAGCGTCCCGGACATGACACCCATGTGGATGCCCTCCTTGGTGGTGCCGCCCTGGACATCGCTGATGTCGCTCTCGAGCGCCACCATGAACCGTTCCCACGAGCTCTCCGGGTCCAGCTCGGCCAGCACGCCGGCATGGGTGATCAAGCTCAACGTCGAGCCGTGGGAGGTCCGGCGGTCGTAGTAGTCGATGGTCCGGGCGGCGATGCCCGGGTCGTAGTCGTACCCGAGGCGCTCGAACAGACTGCGGAGCTCGGCGGGGGAGAAGAGGAAGAACAGCATCACCGTGTCGGCCTGTTTGGCCAGCTGGTAGCGGTCGGGATCGTCGCCCTCGGCCTTGAGGATGCGGTCCAGACGTTGAATGTTGGGGTGTGCGGCCCGGTAGCGGTCCCAGTCGAGCTCGATGAGCTCCTCATAGCCCTCGAACTGGCTGATGACGTCCCCGTCGGTACTGCTGTGGAACGGCACGAACATCCGCCGGCTCATGTCCTGCCAGGTACGCAGCTCGTCGTCGGTCAGCCCCAACCGGGCGCGCAGGGCGGTCCGGCGGCTGGCCGGCAGCAGGTCGAGGACCCGCGGCGCAGTGTCGGTGATCCAGGCGACCATGACGTTGGTGTAGGCGTTGTTGCGCAGGCCGTCCGCTTCCGCGCCCGGGTGCCGCTCGTGGAACTCGTCGGGTCCCATCACCCCGTGGATCTCGTAGCGCTCGTGCTCCGGGTTGAAGTGCGCGATCGAGGCCCAGAACCGGGTGATCTCGAGCATGAGCTCGGCGCCGTAGTCGCGGAGGAACTCCAGATCGTCGGTGGCCTGGTAGTAGTGCCAGACGTTGTAGAAGATCGCGGCGTTGACGTGGCGCTGGTTGTGGCTGTGGTCGGGGTCCCACTGTCCGGAGAGCGGGTTGAGGTGGACGACCTGGGTCTCCTCGGTGCCGTCGCTGCCGCTCTGCCACGGGAACATCGCGCCCCGGTAGCCGGCCTCGGCCGCGGCGGCCCGGGCTTCGGTGAGCCGGCGGTAGCGATACATCAGCAACCCGCGGGTGATCTCGGGCAGCCGGAAGTTCAGGAACGGGTAGACGTAGAGCTCGTCCCAGAACACGTGCCCGCGGTAGGCCTCGCCGTTGAGGCCGCGAGCCGGGACTCCGGCGTCGTGCCGCGCGGTGTGCCGTGAGCAGACCTGCAGGACGTGGGCGACGTGGAACCGCAGGAGCAGCTGCGCGCGTGGTTCGCGGGGCAGCTCGACGTCGCAGTCGTCCCACAGCTCGGTCCACGCCGAGGTGTGCTCGGCCAGCGCGTCGGCGAAGTCCGGGTACCGCAGGACGTGCCGGCCCGCGGCGATGAGCGTCTCGCTGATCGCGTTGTCGTGCGAGGTGAACAGGGAGACCAGCTTCTCCACGCGTACCGGGCGGCCCTGCTCGACATCGAAGGCGAGGACCTGCTGGATGTAGTCCTCCATCTGGTAGAGGCTGCGGCCGACGCCGAGTGGCTCCCCGTCGGCGAAGACCCGGGTCCGGGCGGCCTCGGAGACGTAGATGTTGGACTGCCGGGTCTGTGCCTTCAGGGCGATGACCTCCGAGCCGAACGTGCGGGGGGAGACCGGGTTCAGGTGCCGGCCCTCCAGCTCGCGGTAGCGCGCGACCATCTGGTTGCTGACGCGCCCGTCCAGCGCGGAGATCACCTCGACGTGGCCCGACCAGTTCTCCGGGGTGATGGTCCACTCGATGGCGGCCTGATGGCTGTGCGCCATGCTCACGAAGCGGTTGCTGAGCAGTGACGTCTCCCGGCCCGCGCGATCGCGGAACCGCACGGCGCGGCGCACCATCGCGAGCCGGATGTCGTAGGAGTGCTCGTAGGACAGGATCTCCACGTTGGCGAGGCGGATCGCCTCCTCGCCCTCGATCCGAAGCTTGAGCACCAGCCAGTTGGACAGGTTGACGAGGTCCTCGTTGTGCACCGGGCGACCACCCATGATCGTGGTCTCGCGGTTGTAGCCGCCGTGCGCGTAGGTGCCGGGGTAGTGGACGGGGCCGACGTCCTCCCACTCGGCCGTGCCCCGGGTGCAGAAGTAGCCGTTGCCGGTGGAGGTCAACGCCTCCCGCAGACTCTCGGCTCCCGTGTCGAAGTGGTCGTAGGAGATTGTGAAGTCCTGCACGGGTCCCCCTCGGGGATGATCAGCGTGCCAGCGTGCTCAGGAGTCGTTCTACTTCTGCGGGCGACGACAGGACGAAGTCGGCGGCCGTCGGCCGCCCGGCCACCTCCGGGTCGTCGGGGTGACCGACGATGATGCCGACGCCGCGCCCGGACAGGACCCGGAAGGCGTCCTCGTCGGTGACGTCGTCGCCGAGGTAGAGGGGCACCACGTCGTCGGAGTCGAGGCCGAGTGTCGTGAGCAGGTACTCCACGGCCCGGCCCTTGTTCCAGTCGATCTTGGGCTGCAGCTCGTAGACCATCTTCCCGGGGGTGACCTTGAGCTGCCCCTCGTACTCCGCGAGCACCGCGTCCACCGTGGCGGCCGTGCGCGGGTGCTGGTCCGGATCGACGAGCCGATAGTGCAGCGCGACGGAGGCCTTCTTGGGTTCGATCACCACCCCCGGGACCGCCCCGAGGTCGGAGCGCAGCCGGTCGGTCACCTTCGCGATGAGATCGGAGAACCCGGAGCCCGCATCGTGGGCGATGGTGCCCTCCTGCGGGCTCCAGATGTCGAACCCGTGGCTACCCGCCACGACCAGGTCGTCGATGCCCATGAGCTGCTGCACCACGGTCCGGTCGCGGCCGCTGACGACGCACACCGGGCAGCGCCGGGCCAGCGCCCGGACGGTGTCGCGCATCCCGTCCGAGATCAGCGCGTCCTCCGGACGGTCGACGATCGGGGTGAGGACCCCGTCGTAGTCGAGGAACACCGCGGGGCGCCGGCCGGCCAGCTGCGCGGTGAAGCGGTCGGCGTCGTGCAGCGCGTGTGGCAGGTCGCGGACGGTCGCCGCGGGTGCGTTCATGGATCAGACCATCTCCTCCAGTTCGCGGCCCTTCGTCTCCTGCACGAGCCTGATCACGAAGAAGATCGACAGCAGGGCGAAGAAGGTGTAGACGCCGTAGGCCAGGCCCAGCCCCACGGAGGCCAGCGCCGGGAACGTCGTGGAGATGATGAAGTTCGCCACCCACTGCGCCGCGGCGGCGATGGACAGGGCCATCGCCCGGATCCTGTTGTTGAACATCTCGCCGAGCAGCACCCAGACCACGGGGCCCCAGGTCGCCCCGAAGAACACGACGTAGAGGTTGGCGGCGACGAGCGCGATCGGCCCGGCCGCGCCCTCGAGCGTCGGCTGGCCGTTCACGACCGGCGCGGTGCCGAACAGGAAGGCGAGGGTGCCCAGGCAGACGAACTGGCCGATCGCGCCGATCAGCAGCAGCGGCTTGCGGCCGATGCGGTCGATCAGGGCGATGGCGATGATCGTCGTGAGGATGTTGGTCACCGAGGTGATCACCGTGATCGCCAGCGCGTCCTGCTCGGCGAAGCCGACGGCCTGCCACAGCACCGACGAGTAGTAGAAGATCACGTTGATGCCGGTGAACTGCTGGAACACCGACAACCCGATTCCCACCCAGACGATCGGCAGCAGCCCGAAGCGCGGGCCGCGGACGGTGGCGAAGCTGCCCTTGTCGGTCTTGCCGGCCAGGGTGCGGCGGATCTCGGAGATCTTCCATTCGATGTCGCCGCCGACGAACCGGCGCAGCACGTAGGCCGCCTTCTCGTTCTCCTGCTTGGCGACGAGGTAGCGCGGCGATTCCGGGATCGTCAACGCGAGGGAGCCGTAGGCGAGCGCGGGGACCAGCAGCGAGAGGAACATCCAGCGCCACGTCTCCAGCCCGAACCACAGCGGTGCCGAGGCACTACCGGACGCCGCGACCAGGGCGTAGTCGACCAGGAGCGCCACGAAGATGCCGGTGACGATGGCCATCTGCTGCAACGACCCGAGACGGCCGCGCATGTGGGCCGGTGAGATCTCGGCGATGTAGGCGGGCGCGATGACGGACGCCGCGCCGACGCCGAGCCCGCCGACGAGCCGCCAGAACGCGAGATCCCAGATCGAGAAGGCGAGGCCGGAGCCCAGCGCGCTGATGGCGAACGCCACGGCGGCGAGGATCATGACCCGGATCCGGCCGTACCGGTCCGCGATCGCCCCCGCGAACCAGGCGCCGATCGCACACCCGATCAGCGCCGCGGCCACCGCGAAGCCGAGGACCAGCGGTGAGGCGCCGAACTGCTCCCCGACGGCCTTCACCGCGCCGTTGATGACGGCGGTGTCGTAGCCGAACAGGAAGCCGCCGAGCGCCGCCGTCGCGGTGACCAGGACGGTGCGGCCGGTGCTGGGTCCGGCCACGCCCGTCTGCCCGTACTCGTCACCGGTCTGCTGGGATGCGTCGCCTGGTGTCGTCGCCACGTCAACCTCCCTGGGTGGCTGGACGAGGCGTGCTCCACGCGTTGCGGAACCCGCCCGCTGGTGGAGTGTGTGCAGCGCCACAATACGTGCGCAAGGGGGTTCCCACGCAGGGGCCGCACGGGGGAGCGGCGCTGGTGGATGCCGGTGGCCGCTGCTCCGACCGGCGGCTTCCACGGCCTCGGCCGGTCCGGTTCACACGGCCCACCCGGC
>NZ_JAAXKZ010000039.1 GCF_012911875.1 Pseudonocardia bannensis
GCATCCCGGCCGCGAACGCCTCCAGCCGCGGGCGGACCTGCGCCATCTCCTCCGGAGTCACGACCCGAACGAGATCACAGGCAGCGCCGGATCAGTGGGAACGACACACCTAACAAAGCCCTACTAGAGACCCTCGATCTCGTCGACGAGCTCGGCGACGGACGCGACCACCCGGCTCGGCCGATACGGGAAGCGGTCGACCTCCTCGGCGCGCACGATGCCGCTGAGCACCAGGATGGTGCGCATCCCGGCCTCGAGCCCGGCGACGATGTCGGTGTCCATGCGGTCGCCGACCATCACGGTGACCTCCGAATGCGCCTTCAGCTGGTTCAGGGCGGCGCGCATCATCAGCGGGTTCGGCTTGCCGATGAAGTACGGCGACACCCCGGTCGCCCGGCTGATCAGTGCGGCGACCGACCCGGTCGCGGGCAGCACGCCCTCCGACGACGGCCCGGTCGGGTCGGGATTGGTGGCCACGAACCGGGCGCCCGCATCGATCAGCCGGATCGCCGTCGTCACCGCCTCGAAGCTGTAGGTACGGGTCTCGCCGAGCACCACGTAGTCGGGATCGCTATCGGTGAGCACATAGCCGATCTCGTGCAACGCCGTGGTCAGTCCCGCCTCACCGACGACGTAGGCGCTGCCCTCGGGGCGCTGGTCGTCGAGGAACGCCGCGGTGGCCAGCGCGGAGGTCCAGATCGACTCACAGGGCACGTCGATGCCGGTGTTACGCAGCCGGAACTGCAGGTCGCGCGGGGTGTAGATGGAATTGTTGGTCAGCACCAGGAACGGGATGCCCGACTCCCGGAGCCGAGAGATGAACACATCGGCACCCGGGATGAGCCGTCCTTCGTGGACGAGCACGCCGTCCATGTCGGTCATCCAGCACTCGATCGGCTTGGCGTCGCCCACGCGCGTCCCCTTGTCCTCGGCGGGCCCGTCCGGCGGCCCCAGGGTACGCAGAACGGCCCCGTCCCAATCGGCGACGACCAGCGGATCCGGGGCGATCATGACCGGGAACGAATGGAGCTCGCCGGGCGTTATCACTACCGAGCGGGCCATGCAAACCGGCCCACATAAGGAGTGAGAACTGTGACGGGCACGATCGTGACCCTCCTGGTGGTGGTGGGGATCATCGCCGGCGTCGTGTGGCTCGTGCGTCAGAAGACGGCCGCCCAGGCACGTGAGCTGGAGGACGCCAAGTCCGAGGCCCGGCGCTGGGTCGAGCGGCTCGGCGGCCAGGTCCTGAACCTCATCGGCACCGACGAGCCCTCCAAGCAGGCCCTCGCCGACGCGTCCGAGCGCTACAACGCCGCCGGATCGCAGCTCGAGCAGGCCAAGAGCACGGCGCAGGCACGCCAGGTCACCGAGACCGCCTACGAGGGCCTCTACTACGTGCGCGCGGCGCGGAGCGCCATGGGTCTCGACCCGGGTCCCGAGCTGCCGCCGCTACCGGGTCAGCAGCGCGCCGGCGCGGTCTCCGAGGCGCGCGACGTCGAGGTCGAGGGGCACTCCTACAGCGCCTCGCCCAACCCGTCCGACCGCAACCGGCACTACTACCCCGGCGGTAACGTCGCCGGCCGGCCGGTGCCGGCCGGGTGGTACTCCGAGCCGTGGTGGAAGCCCGCGCTGGTCGCCGGAGCCTGGGGTCTGGGCTCGGCGCTGCTGTTCAGCTCGCTGTTCTCCGGGATGTCCGGGGTCGCCTACGCCGACGGGTACGCCGATGGCGCCGCGGCGGCCGACGGCGGTATGGACGGCATGGACGGCGCCGACGCCGGTGGCGACATGGGCGGCGACATGGGCGGCTCCGACTGGGGCGGCGACATGGGCGGCGGCTTCGACTTCGGGGACTTCTGACCCACGACGACCGACCGTCACATCCGACACCGACCGGCCCGGGGGCACCGCCCCCGGGCCGGTTCGTCTTCTCCGGACCTGTGGCCGACGCGGTGGCCCGCACGGACGTCCCGGGATCGCAGCGCGGCCCCGTCCTCGCGCGGGGCGGGCTCTACCACCGGGCGCTGGAGGGGCTGCCGGAGGCGGTTCGCGACGGCGGCACACCGTTCGAGATCGTGCACGGCACACCGTTCTTCGAGCACCTGGCGGCGCGGCCCGCCGCGGAGGCGGCGTTCCAGGCTCGACGGCCGACCGGTCGGCGCACGAGGCCGCGGCCGTCGTGGCGGCGTACGACGTCGGGCGGTTCCGGACGCTCGTCGACGTCCGCGGCGGGACCGGGATCCTGCTCCGGTCGATCCTCGCTGCGACACCCGGTCTGGACGGGGTGCTGTTCGACCGGCCGGACGTCGTGGCCCGCGCCCAGCTACCGCCCGGCGCGACAACGGTCGCGGGTGACTTCTTCACGACGGTGCCCGACGGCGGCGACGCCTACCGGCTGTCCCGCGTCGTCCACGACCGGGACGACGACGAAGCGGTGCGCATCCTCGGCTGATACCGACGCGCCATGCGCTCCGATGCGACGTTGTTGCTCCACTCCCGAGCGCGGGAGACTCGGATCAGGCCGCTGGCTGGCAGCTCGGGCACCAGAACAGATTGCGGGCCGCATGCTCGGTGTGCGCGATCGGCGTACCGCACACCAGGCAGGGCTGCCCCGCCCGGCGGTAGACGTAGACCTCCCCGCCGTGGCGGTCCTTCCGGCCCGGCTCGCCACGCCGCCGCGGGTCGTGCTCCGGGCGCACGGTGTCGATCCGCCCGCGCCTGACGCCGTCACGCATCAGCACGACCAGGTCGGCCCACATCGCGTCGAAGACCGCACGGGGCAGCGCACGCCCCGGCAGCTGCGGGTCGACGCCGTGCCGGAACAGCAGCTCCGCCCGGTAGACGTTGCCGACACCCGCGACCACCGACTGGTCCATCAGCAGCGTGGCCAGCGGGGCGCGGGACCGTGAGATCCGCGACCAGACCTTCTCCGGGTCGGCGTCGCGACGCAGCGGGTCGGCGCCGAGCCGGGCACGCAGCGCCCGTACCTCGGCGTCGACCAGCAGCTCGCAGGCCGTCGGCCCGCGCAGGTCGGCGTAGTGCGTCGCGCCGACCAGGCGCATCCGCACCTGCCCGCGCGGTTCCGGAGCCGGGACCGGGGCCTCGTCGAACGTGCCGTAGAGCCCGAGGTGCACGTGCACCACGAGATCGGGCCCGTAGCGGTGGAACAGGTGCTTGCCGTGTGCCTCGGCGCGCAGCAGCACCCGCCCGTCCAGCAGCGCGGCAGACTCGGTGAAACGGCCCTGCGGGCTCGACACCGCGACCGGAGCGCCACCGAACTGCCTGCGATGCACCCGGGCCAGCCGGTGCAGCGTGTGACCTTCGGGCACGGGGTTACGGCCGGGCCGGGATCTGGTCGGGCGGCAGCGCCGGCGGCGCCCCGGTGCGCTCGTAGTCGGCGAGCATGCCGATCCGGCGCAGGTGACGCTGGTCGTTGGAGAACGGCGTGGAGACGAACGCCTCCGCGATCGCCGCGGCCTCCTCCAGGCTGTGCATCCGGGCGCCGATCCCGGCGACCTGCGCGTCGTTGTGCTCCCGGGCGAGCCGGGCCGTCTCCACACTCCAGGTCAGGGCGGCGCGGCAGCCGGGAACCTTGTTCGCGGCGATCTGCTCGCCGTTGCCGGAGCCCCCGAGCACGAAGCCGAGGCTGCCGGGGTCACCGACGGTCTGGACGGCGGTGGCGATGCAGAAGGGCGGGTAGTCGTCGTTCGGGTCGTAATGAGCGGGGCCCACGTCGATCACCTCGTGGCCCAGACTGGCCAGGTGCGCGAGCAGGTGGGCCTTGAGTTCGAAGCCGGCGTGGTCGGAGCCGATGTAGACGCGCACGGGCCTGCATCCTGCCCTATCGCCCCGGCGGCCGGGGTCGACGGGGTCCCCGACGGTTGGGTCGTCGCCCGGGTCGACCCCGCGGGTGACGTCCGATGGTCGGTGTGCACCGACGCCGCCGCAGTGCTCGACGCGACCACCGACTGCGTGGCCGTCGGGGTCGACATCCCGATCGGGCTGCCGTCGGGTGTTGCCCGCCGCGCCTGCGACATCGAGGCCGCGGCCCGGCTCGGCCGGGCCCGGTCCTCGGTGTTCCCGGCACCGCCGCGGCCGGTGCTCGCCGCAGCGTCCTACACCGAGGCCTGCGCGATCGCCCGCGAGCTCACCGGGCGCGCGATCAGCCTCCAGACGTTCCACATCGGACGCAAGATCCGGGAGTGGGACGCGCTGGACGTGCTTCCCGCCCGCGTCGTCGAGGTGCATCCGGAGCTGTCGCTGCGGACGCTGGCGCCGGAGGTGGACTTCGCGCCGAAGAAGACCACACGGGGCGCGGGCCAGCGCATCGCCGCTCTCGCCCGCTGGGTGGACCCCGCCGTCGCACTGGCCGACCTGCCCGCCGGCGCCCGCCTCGACGACGTGCTCGACGCGCTGGCGGCGGCCTGGTCCGCGCGACGGTGGGCACGCGGGTGCGCCGAGGTGATCGGCAACGAGACCGACGAGCGCGGACGGCCGATGCGGGTCGTGGTCTGACCCTCCCCGCCGGGCCGGTGGGCGCCCGGCGCGAACCACCGGGCGCACGGTAGCCGGCAGACCGCTGGACGTCAGCGGCCGCCCGCTGCGGCGAGGACCTTCTCGGCGAAGGCGACCGCGGCGGGGTCGATCCGGTCGGCGCCGGCGGTGGCGCGCAACCACCGCACGAGGT
Source organism: Pseudonocardia bannensis (assembly GCF_012911875.1). Lineage (GTDB taxonomy): Bacteria > Actinomycetota > Actinomycetes > Mycobacteriales > Pseudonocardiaceae > Pseudonocardia > Pseudonocardia bannensis. The sequence goes on from NZ_JAAXKZ010000039.1 coordinate 4,685, forward strand.
GCGGGGCCGTCTGCGGAGAGAGCGTGACGATCCAGCCCGCCGACGCGGCCCGGGCCTCGGCCACGTGCTCGGTGCTGCCGTCCTCGCGGTGTGCGATCACCTCGGGCCGGGTGGCGAGCAGACCGCCCACGGCCCAGCGGCCGGCGGTGGCGCGATCCGCGAGCCGTTCCAGCGTGTCGGCGGCGGCGAGCAGGACGCTCGCGGAATCGGCAGCTGGTGTCCCCTCGGCGTCGTCCACACCGCGAGTCTGGCAGCCGCCGCCGTCACTCCGGCCAGTCGGAGCCCCGGATCGTCTCGACGAAGTCGCCCCGCCGGGAGCCCGGCACGAAGTGTTGGAGGACGTCGGCCCTTGACGTCGCCGAACCTCGTCGCCGAACCTCGTCTCCGGGCGCGCGAGTCGCGGTCTGTCCGCGCGCGAGTCGCGGTCTTTCGGCGCGCGAGTCGCGGTTTCCAGGTGCCGGGTCTCGGTACTTCGGACCAGCGAACCGCGAGTTCACGCCGTGGCGCGCAGTGCTCGACGTCAGGGTGCTCACCCGTGACCTCAGACCGTCACGACGTCGAGGGCTGCGCGATCGCTGCGGCCGGGAACTGATCGCCGGCTGCTTCGCCGCCCACATCACCCTGGCTGTCGAACTCGATGCGAGCCCACCGCGCCGATCCTTGATGGACGGGCTGCTTCGCCCCACGGGCCGAGCGGCAGGATGGTGACGTGCGAGAGCCCGAGGGGTACTGGGTCGAGGTCGGGGACGGAGTGCTGGCGCGCCGGCACATCGAGCTGGACCTGACCACCGGCCTCGTGCTGGGTTCCGACCGCGCGCTCGTCATCGACACCCGGGGGGACGAGCGCCAGGGCGCCGAGCTGGCCGCGGCCGTCCGTGCCGTCACCCCGCTGCCGGTGCAGGTCGTCCTCACCCATGCGCACTTCGACCACTGCTTCGGCACCGCGGCGTTCCTGCCCTGTCCGGTGCACGCCCACCCCGCCTGCCGCGCCGCGATCGCCACCACCGCCGACGCGCAGCGCACCGAGTGGGCCGCCCACTACCGCGAGCACGGCAACCCTGGTACATCCGACGCACTCGCCAGGACCAGCCCACCGTTGCCCGACCACGCCGTCGACCCGGTGTCGGCCCTCGACCTCGGTGGCCGCACGGTCGAGCTGCGCCACCTCGGGCGCGGCCACACCGACCACGACGTCGTCGTGCACGTGCCCGACGCGGCCGTCGTGTTCGCCGGCGACCTGGCCGAGCAGGGTGCCCCACCGGACTTCGGCGACGCGTTCCCGCAGGACTGGCCACATACGGTCACCGCGTTGCTCGCACTGCGGCCATGTGTCGTGGTCCCGGGGCACGGGGAGCCGATGAGCGCGCACGACGTCGCGCAACAGCGTGACGCACTCACCGAGATCGCCGGGCTGCACGCCGCGGTCGCCGCCGGCGAGCTCGGCGGGGCGGCAGCGCAGGCGCGGTCCCCCTATCCCGGCGTGCGGTGGCCGGACTGAGTGCCCGGCTCCTTGCCGGATGCGCAACCCGGCACATGCGGACGCCCCACCAGCCCCCTCCGAGACAGCCGCCTCGCACTCCCGAAACGCGCGGCGCGCGCCCGAACGGGGCGACTCGCGGGGCAGGGGAACGCGACTCGGCCGCGGAAGTACCGCGACTCGCGGGGCAGGGGAACGCGACTCGGCCGCGGGAATACCGCGACTCGCGGGGGGTTGCGCGGCGCGTGGAGATGCGGGGCGGACGCCCCGAGGGCCGGAGGGCACCATGCACGCCTACGGTGCGGTACGTGACTTTCAGCGAGGAGCTCCGGGCGTCGACGGCGAGGGTCTGGGACGCGGCGGTCGGGCACCGGTTCGTCGACGAGTTGTGGCGCGGCACGCTGCCCCGCGACGTGCTCACCCGCTACCTGGTGCAGGACAACCAGTTCCTCGACTCGTTCGTCGCGCTGCTCGGCGCGGCGGTCGCGGGGTCTCGCCGGGGTGAGCCGCGGCTGCGGCTCGCCCGCCAGCTCGGTCTGGTCGCCGGACCGGAGAACGACTTCTTCGCCCGCGCGTTCGATGCGCTCGACGTGCCGGCGGCCGATCGCACGCGCCCCGAGCTGCTGCCACCCACGGCGGGCTTCATCGCACACATGGACGACATCCGGGAGAACGGCAGCTACCCCGATCAGCTCGCGGTGCTGCTGGTCGCCGAGTGGCTCTACCTCGACTGGGCCACCCACCCCGGCGCGGAGCTCCCGGCCGACGCCATCGCGCGGGAGTGGATCGAGCTACACCGCGGACCGGCGTTCGAGGAGTGGGTCGGCTTCCTGCGCACCGAGTTCGACACGGCCACCGCGGACCTCGACACCCGTCACCGGCAGGCCGTCACGTCCCGTTTCACCCGAACCGTCGACCTCGAGTGGGAGTTCTTCGAGGCCGCCTGCACCGGCTGACCTGCACCATGGGGAGCCGAACGGTCCCCAGCCCACCACCGTTCGGCGGCAGGTGACGGTCAGGAAAAGCGGTCGTAACACCGAGCCCCTAGCGTCACCGGTATGAGTGGCCCCGAGCTCCCCCTCATCGGTGTCGAGGAGGAGTTCCACGTCGTCGACCTGGAGACCCGCCACTCGACCCCCGAGGTGGACGCGCTGCTGGCCGAGCTCGACGGCGCCGAGTTCGCACCCGAGTTGCAGCGCTCGCTCGTCGAGACCAACACCCCGCCCTGCGCGACCCTCGACGACCTGCGCCGGCACCTGAGACGGCTGCGCGCGAGGCTGCACGACGTCGCCGAACCGCTCGGGCTCGGCGTCGTCGCGGCGGGCACGGTCCCGCTGGCCGACCTGTCGGGCGACGCCATCTCGGCGGGAGCCCGCTACGAGCGGATGCAGCACGAGTACCAGCTGCTGGTGCGCGAGCAGCACATCTGCGGTGCGCAGGTGCACGTCGACGTCCCCGACCGGGACATCGCCGTCGACGTGGTCCGCCGGTGCGCGCCGTACGTGCCCACGCTGCTCGCGCTGAGCGCCAGCTCGCCGTACTGGCGCGGCCGCGACTCCGGCTACGCCAGCTATCGCAGCATGATCTGGCAGCGGTGGCCCACCGCGGGCCCGCCGGGCTCGCTCCGCAGCGCCGCCGACTACGACGCGATGGTCACCGAGCTCATCGCGTCCGGGACCATCAGCGATCCGGGGATGGTCTACTTCGACATCAGGCCCAGCGCACACCTGCCCACCGTCGAGCTGCGGGTGTGCGACGCCTGCCCCGAGGTCGACGACGTCGTGCTCGTCGCGGGCCTGTTCCGCGCCCTCGTCGCCCGAGCCCGGGAGGACATCGACGCCGAGCGGCCGCCGCCGCAGCACCGTCACGAGCTGCTGCGAGCGGCGAACTGGCGGGCGGCCCGTTCCGGGCTGGAGGGCGACCTGGTCGATCTGGTCGGCCCGGCCCTGATCCCGCCGCCGCTGGTGATCGGGCAGCTCGTCGAGGGGCTGCGCCCTCAGTTGGAGGCGCTCGGCGACTGGGAGCAGGTGCTCGCGCTGTCGGAGGCCACGCTGGCCCGGGGCAGCGGGGCGGCCCGGCAGCGCCGCGCGTTCGGCCGCCGGGGCGAGCTGGTCGACGTGGTCGACGCGTTGCTCGCGCACACCCAGGGCCGCACGCTGCCACGGGACCTGCCGGTGACCGTGCCGATCGCCCCCGAGCTGCTGTCGGGCTATCAGCCCACGGCGTTCGACGAGGCGGTGAGCGCCCACGGCACCGTGCTGCCGCACTACGGTTGGCTGTTCCGGGCGCTGGACGGGCTGGGGGCGCGCGGGATGGCCGCCGCGGAGTCGGCGCTGCGGACCGAGCAACACGCCCGTGGGGTCACGTTCCGGGTGGCCGACGACGAGCCCGACCGGCTGTTCCCACTGGACCTGGTGCCCCGCATCGTCACGGCCGAGGACTGGGCGGCGCTCGAGCCCGGGCTGGCCCAGCGGGTCCGGGCGCTGGAGGCGTTCCTGCGTGACGTCTACGGCGAGCGCCGGATCATCAACGACGGCGTGGTCCCGGCGACCGTGGTCGACAACTCCCCCGGCTGGTCCCGGCTGGGCAGGCTGGTGCCCACCGGCGCGCTCCGGGTGGCCGTCGGCGGGATCGACCTGGTCCGCGACCGGGCCGACCGCTGGCTGGTGCTCGAGGACAACCTCCGGGTGCCGTCGGGCATCGGTTACTCGATCATGAGCAGGCGGCTGGTGCGTAGTGTCATGCCCGATCTCGAGCCGCCGGCGGGGGTGGTCCCGCTGGAGGGGGTGCCGGCCCGGATGCGTGCGGCGCTGCTCTCCGGGGTCGGCGACGAGAGGGCCGACGCTGCCGGAGCGGACGAGGCGGCACTGCTGTCGGCGGGCCCGCCCGACGCGGCGTTCTTCGAGCACCGGTTGCTGGCCGAGCAGATGGGCGTCGCGCTGGTCACCCCCCGCGACCTGCAGGTCACCGACGACGGGGTGTACCTCGTCGGTGACGGTGGCCGGCGACGGCTGTCGGCGCTGTACCGGCGCCTCGACGAGCAGGCGCTGCTGGAGGCGAAGGGGGCCGACCTGCAGCCCATCGGCCGAGCGCTGGTCAACGCCGCCGCCCGGGGCCGGGTCGCGCTGCTCAACGCGCTGGGCAACGGGGTCGCCGACGACAAGCTCGTCTACGCCTACGTCCCGGACATGATCACGTACTACCTGGACGAGCCGGTGCTGCTGTCCGGCGTGCCGACCTACCCGTGCACCGATCCCGACCGGCTCACCGAGGTCCTCGACCGGCTCGACGAGCTGGTGCTCAAACCCGTCGACGGTTACGGCGGGCAGGGCATCGTGATCGGTCCGCACGCCGGTCGCCGCGAGCTGGCCGAGCTCGCCGACGCCGTCCGGGCCGAACCGGCGCGCTGGGTCGCGCAGGACATGGTGATGCTCTCCACCCACCCGACGTTCGCCGAGAGCAAGCTCGAGCCCCGCGCCGTCGACCTGCGCGCGTTCGTCCTGCAGTCGCGGCACGGCGGCAGCACGCAGGTGGAGGTGATGCCGGCTGCCCTGAGCCGCGTCGCGCCCTCGGGCAGCATGGTGGTGAACTCCTCGCGCGGCGGGGGTGCCAAGGACACCTGGATCCTGAAATGACCGCGACCGAGGAGGATCTCGTCGCCGTCCGGAGAGGTCGGCGGCACGCAGCCTCCTGATTGCCGGAGGTCGAGGACGGGAAGGGAGGCGCCATGTGCGGTATCGCCGGAGAAGTGCGTTTCGACGGGCGGGCAGCCGATATCGCGGCCGTCGCCCGGATCACCGACGCGATGCGGCCCCGCGGCCCGGACGGACACGGCGTGCACGCCACCGGCCCGATCGCCCTCGGTCACCGCCGCCTGAAGATCATCGACCTGTCCGAGCGCGGCGCCCAGCCGATGGTCGACCCGCAGCTCGGCCTCACCGCGGTCTTCAACGGCTGCATCTACAACTTCCGGGAGCTGCGCGACGAGCTGGAGGGCCACGGCTACCGGTTCTTCTCCGACTCCGACACCGAGACGCTGATCAAGGCCTATCACCGGTGGGGCGCCGGCTGCGTCGACCGCTTCCTGGGCATGTTCGCCTTCGCCGTCGCCGAACGTGACACCGGCGTGCTCATCCTGGGCCGCGACCGGCTCGGCATCAAACCGCTGTACCTCACCGAGGACCCGGGCCGGCTGCGGTTCGCCTCGTCGCTGCCGGCGCTGCTGGCCGGGGGCGGGATCGACACGGCGATCGACCCGGTGGCGCTGCACCACTACATGTCCTTCCACGCGGTCGTCCCGGCGCCGGGCACGATCCTGGCCGGGATCCGCAAGCTACCGCCGGCCACCGTGCGCACGATCCGGCCGGACGGGACGTCACACGAGCACGTCTACTGGCGCCCGTCGCACGTGCGCCGCCCCGAGCTCGCCGAGTGGACCGCAGCCGACTGGCGCGACGCGGTGCTCGAGGCGCTGCGGCTCGCGGTGCGTCGTCGCATGGTCGCCGACGTCCCGGTCGGCGTGTTGCTGTCGGGCGGGCTCGACTCGTCGCTGATCGTGGCGCTGCTCGCCGAGGAGGGCCAGCGGGGCCTGCGGACCTTCAGCGTCGGTTTCCACCCCGCAGGTGGCGAGTCCGGCGACGAGTTCGCCTACTCCGACCTGGTCGCGGAGCGTTTCGGCACCGACCACCAGCAGATCCTCGTCGACCCGGCCCGGATGCTGCCCGCCGTCGATCAGACGATCGCCGCGATGGCCGAACCCATGGTCAGCCACGACTGCGTCGCGTTCCACCTGCTGTCCGAGGAGGTCGCGAAGTCGGTCAGCGTGGTCCAGTCCGGCCAGGGCGCCGACGAGGTGTTCGCCGGCTACGACTGGTACCCACCGCTCGCCGGGGTGCCGCGGAACCGCGCCGTCAAGGCCTACGCCTCGGTGTTCACCGACCGGACGCATGCGAAGATGTCCGAGGTCCTGGAACCGGGCTGGATGCTCGACCGCGACCCGAGCCGGGCGTTCATCGCCGAGCACTTCGGCGCCCCGGGGGCGCAGGACACCCTTGATGCCGCCCTGCGTCTGGACAGCACCGTCATGCTCGTGGACGATCCGGTCAAGCGGGTCGACAACATGACGATGGCCTGGGGACTGGAAGCACGCGTCCCGTTCCTGGACCACGAGCTGGTGGAGCTCGCCGCCGCGTGCCCGCCCGATCTCAAGCTGGCGCACGGCGGCAAGGGGGTGCTCAAGGAGGCGGCCCGCGGAGTGGTGCCCGACGGCATCATCGACCGCCCGAAAGGCTATTTTCCGGTGCCGGCGATCCGGCACCTGGAGGGTCCGCTCCTGGACCGGGTCCGCGACGCGGTCACCGATCCGGTGGCCAAGGCCAGGGGGCTGGTCCGCGGTGACTGGCTGGACCGGATGCTGGCGGATCCGAACACCCAGCGGACCAATCTGGGTTCCAACGCGTTATGGCAGGTAGCACTGCTCGAGATGTGGCTACAGGAGAGGGGGATCTGAGTGGACGCGACCCACAGCAGCAGCGGAGTGGCCGTGCCGTTCACCGACCGGCGCCGTGCGCAGCTCACGGGTGACGGTCCGGCCGCGGACGTCCTGTTCGCGGCCGCCTACACCGATCCCGTCCCCTCCCCCGACGGGACCATGCTGGCCTGGATCTCCGACCGTGACGGCAGGCCGCGAGCCTGGGTCGCCCCGCTGCCGCCCGCCGGGCCGGACGGCGTCACGACCATCGCCGAACCCGACTGGCCGCTGCCCGTCGACCTCGACGACCCGGATCTCCCCCCTGCCGACGTGCAGGCACTGAGCCTTTGCCAACCTGATCACGCGTTGGCGATCATCAGGGTCTGGACTGCGGCGACGAGCTCGGCCGCCCGACCGGGGCAGGATCGGATCTTGCGCAGCACCTTCCAGTTCTTCAGCTCAGCGTTGACCCGCTCGCCCGGTCCGCGGCGGCGGGCGTGCGCGGCGTTGACGTCCTTCTGGTTGCGCGACAGCCGCCGATAGCGGCCGGTGTCGGGGTCAAGGCGGCGTCGCCGCTGTGGGACGGCGACGGTTGGGCCGGCGCCCTGGTAGGCGGTGTCGGCGACGGCGGGGATCTCGGCGTCGGTGAGCGCGGTGATGATGCCGTGCTCGCGGGCGGCGCCCATGTCGTGGCGCGCTCCCGGCAGCGGTGGGGAGAGCCACACCAGCCGGCCGATCGGGTCGGCGATGACCTGCACGTTCAGGCCGTGGGCCTTGTGCTTGCCCGAGTAGTAGGCCCGGTCGCGGCCGGATGCCATGCCGACCCGGTCGATACGCAGCAGGGTCCCGTCGAGAATCACGAACGCCTTCCGCTGCGCGACCGCGATCGCCTGCTCCAGCGTCGGGGCCATCGCCGCGAGCAGTGCGAGCGCCTCCCGGATGTAGCGGTACACCGTCGACGTGCCGATCCGGAAGCCGCAGGCCAGATCGGCGTAGGTCTCACCTTTGCGCAGGTAGGCCATCACCAGCAGGGCCTGGCGGCCAGCGGAGAGTCTGCGCCAGCGGGTCGCCCGCTGGGTGCGGTGCGCGCGCAATGCATCCGCGAGCATCCCGAGGGCGCGGCTGGACACGGTCATCCCGGACGGGTAGGACAGCACGTGAAGCTCCTGGTGAGGCGAGTTGATCTAGGCAATCGCCCGTCTACCAGGAGCTTCATTTTTTCGTGGTCAGGCCACGCCGTACGTACGCCGACCTGCCCGTCTGCCAGGTTGGCAAAGGCTCACTGGATACGGTCGGGTCGTGCTCGCCCATCCCGCCGTCGCCTACCGGTGGTTACGCGATTTCCCGATCCAGGTCGCCGCCACAGTTGCCGTCAACGGGCTCACTGTCCCGGAGGTATTGCGCGGTTTCGGTGCCGATGCAGAACACCCCGTAGATCTCGCTGATTTTGCAACGAGCCGGGCCGGCACCTGGTCGGCAATCTGGGCGAGTCCGACTTGGCCCCTACACTCACGGTGATGAGTGGTGTGGAAGGCCGCCTCGCGGCCGCGGAACGCGGCGAGAATCCCACCGTGCTGGCCTGACTCAAGACTGGCTGGGCGGTCATCGGCGACACCCAGCACCTCCCCGGGTACTGCCTGCTGCTCTACCGGGGCGAGGCGAATCATCTCACCGACCTGCCCCGCTCCGAGCGGGCCGACTTCCTGCTCGACATGTCGCTGCTGGGCGAAGCGGTGCAGAACGTATGCAGCGCGCTCGATCCCCAGTTCCGGCGGGCCAACTACGAGGTGCTCGGCAACTCCTGGCCGCACCTGCACGCGCACGTGCACCCGCGCTACAACTGGGAACCGCCCGCGCACCGTAGCTCCCCGGTGTGGTCCTATCCGGACCGCAAGGACCCGCGCCACCAGCTCGACAGCCGCCACGACGCCCTGCGGACGAAGTTGGCCGACGAGCTGAGGCGGATCACCGCCGAGGCGGGGATGGGGCCGGACGCGGCACTGCGCTGACGTCTCTGTGGCGAACCCACAACCCAGGCCAGCTCGTCGACGTGGTCGGCCGGCTTCCACCAGCCCGGACGCTGCCCGGTCATCCGGATTCCGGTCCCTCGTCGCGGACGATCCGCAGGTCAGGGTCGAGCGGGATGCTGCGGAGGACGTCCAGCATCGCATCAGCATGCGCGCCCGGACCTCGTCGGCGGCCGCGTCCCGTGCCTTCACCACCTGGGCGATCATCTTCGCGCGTGCCCGTTCAGGAGTGAGGCCGCGCGCGGACGGGGCCTCCTCGAATCGCCAGTGGTACCTCGCGGCGAACAGGGTCCCGGGCGGCTCGGTCATCCAGACACCATTCCACCGGGGCCGACGGTTTCATTTCCGAGTCCGCGCTTCCATGCGCGCGGCGTCGTCGTCGGCCTGGCGGCCATGGTGGCGGGGGCTGATGCCGTCGAACTTCGCGTCGAGGCCGCGGGCGGGCGAGCGGTCGAGGTTCTGGCCGGGGGGCGGTTGTACCGGTTCGTGGGGCGCGGGTCCTTGTGGCCCGGCGTATCCTGGACGTCGCGGAGGCTGCCCCCGCCTCGTTGAGCGCGGACGTGGCTGCGGTGTGCCGCGACGAGTGCCTGCTGATCCGGACGGGGATCCCGGCCTACTCGCGGAGCTTGCCGAGTAGGTAGTTCACCTGCTGCCGGTTCCTCCGGCGGCCCTTCAGTTCGAACAGTGTGCCGCGCCGCCCATTGAGGTAGGTGGTCGATCGCGGCGGACGTCCCGGGGCCGCTGAGCAGCTTCTCGCGCTGGCCGCCCTTTCGGTTACGGTTATGACACGTCGCCCCGAGATCCCAGGACAGGTCCATTACCCGTGTCCCGCCTGGCAGGCTTCGGAGACGCGCATATCTTGTCGCCGGTCAATGACGCCGTTGAACAGGCTATCCACGTCTAGAGCAGACTCCTGACCCAGGTCAAGGGGTGTTCGCTCGGGTTGAGCCCGGGCTCGTCCTATCCAGTTACGCAATTCGCTGCCAAGATCTAATGACGTAATTGGTGAAGGGAGCTGGGATGACCCGGTCCGAGAGCACGTCACCTGCCGCGCCGCCGGTCCCGGAATCTGCCGGGGGCGCGGTCACCGCGGCCCGGCGGGCCTGTGTCGCGGCCGCCCGGGCGCAGGCGGCGCGGTGTCGGGCCGGGCTGCGCGCCGGCGAGGACCGGTATCCGGCGGGGGAGTGGGCCGCCCTGGAGCGGGAGGCCCTGGACGCGCTGCGGGTGCTGGCCGGGTTCCTCGAGCTGCACGCCGCCGACCCGATCGCCCAGGCCATCACCACCCACCTCACCCCGGCCCCCGCCGAGCCCTGGGGGGCGCGCGGGCCGCGCCCGGGCGGGGCAGGATCCCCCACGATGAGCGTCTCGGACCGGGCCCCCGTCGACCCCGGCCCCGACCCGGAGGCCAGGCCCGGCGGGGCGCGGTTGTGCGGGTACCGGCCCGCGGCGGGCCCGCCACCGGACAACAACGACGCACCTTCACACACGCTAGGTGATCTTCTCAAACACGTTCTTAGCCTGCCGACTCGCTTCACCTATCCGCCATAATGCTGACCAATGCGAATACGTATTGTGCCGGTTAATAATCGGAGGCCGTGGAGACCTGGCGCAGCGCCTCGAGAGTCGTTGGTCCCCGTCCTGATAGAAGGATACGTCTTTGCAACGGAATGTGGGATAGCTGACCGAGAATCCAGTCCGTGGCGCTCACTCGGCGTCCACGCCGGACTCCCCGGCAGGTGATGGCGCGTCCATGTGCTCGATGACGGTGTCGTAGAGCACCGAGAGGGTGGTCTCCGTGAGCTCATCGGGGAACGAAGGGTTGCCCCACAAGTGCGGAATCCGTGCGAGATCGTCGACCATGGTCCGCGCTGCGGTCGCGAGCGCATGAACGACTCGATCAGAAAGATCGGGCCGCGCGGTAGCGAGCCAACGTTGCCACTCGGCAAGATGATCGGCACGCTGGCGACTCATCACCTCGGCGGGGCCGTTCGTGAGTTCCAACGACTCGGTAATGGTCACGGCGTGGAGATCCAGAGCTGCAGCGGCGACCTGAATGTAAGCGCGGACCAGTGCGCGGAGAACGTCGTCGTCGTCAGCCGTCTCGGCTAGCGCGCGGTACGTTTCATAGGTAACCCACTCGTGAAAACGGCTGATGACAGTGAGTAGGACGCTTGCCTTGTTCTCGAAGTATCTATAGATCCCGGGACCCACGAGGCTGATGTCGGCGCCGAAGTCATCGATGCTGGTACCGCCGAAGCCATGTCGTCTGAGCGCAAGCGCCGCCGCATTAATGAGTTGTTCACGCCTTGACGTCGGAACGCGATGGCTCGGTCGGTCACTCGCCGCGGATCGCGGTGCGTCGTTCTGATGGGACGGCCCGGTCACGGTGGACACCGACGCTTGACAAGCTGCTGCGATCAACCGATGAAGGTGTCGCTGCGGCATGCGGGCTTCGTAGTAGCCGGCACTCGTGACGATGCTGAGCGTCGAGTATGCCCTGACCTCGGCTTTGAACGGGTCGACTGAAGGGTTCTCCCGGAAGATCGCGGCCTGGACCAGATGGGCGAGTTCTCGGGTGCCGGAACGTGTCGTGGCGAGGTCCTCCAACTCGAGGTGTCTGGCTTCTCGTTGCCAGAGGACCCCCAGATGGGGAGTGGTCAGCGCAGAGATGGTGAGGGCTTCGATGACGTCGTCGAGCGAAGCGTCGCGCGAGTGGGCTTCTCGGAGGGCCTTCAGCACTCGGTCCTGATCCTGTCGGATAACGAACGAGAGAAGTGCCTTCTTGTTGCGGTAGTGGCGGTACAGGGCGCGGGCGGTGATTCCACTCTCCGCAGCGATGTCGTCCATACGCACTGCGTGGAACCCGTGACGGCTGAAAAGCCGCCCGGCGTTGTCGGCGATCTCCGACTTCCGGTCTAGCGGTCGTCGTGAAAATTCCGGGGTGGTGGTCGCCGTTCGGCCACCAGGCTTGTTGGTCTCTGCACTCGGCATGGGAACTCCGATCCTAGCCCGGACCTTTCGCCATGCGCCCGGTGGTGATCGAGACCGGCCGCGGTCGGTCTTCGCGCGGTGATTCTGCCTGGTGGGCATGACGGTGCGCCGAGGTCGCTCCGGTGGGCGCCGGGTCCGCGGGCCGGGCGGGGTGACCAGCGTGTCCTGTGCTTGATCTGGGGGGTCACCGGCGCAGGGAGGTGCTTGCTGCCTCCGGGCCGAGGGGCCGTGTCCCAATAGGGACCTTGCCGCGAACAGGGCACCATCACAGTCCTGACTGTCCCTGCCGGTCCGGCGACGGCCACCCGTTCCCGAGCCGAGCTAGAGAGGAACGGCCGGCCCAAGATGCTCCAAGCGCCCGAGCCCAGCCAGGGCCACGCTTGACCACTAGGACATCCATGCCGCCGCCGTAATCAACGTGCTGGGCGTGCTGCTGGGTCCGTGGCCTCCCCACCAGCGGGGCCGGCTATCGACAGATGCTGCGCTGGGCGACAGGGTTCGGAACGGTCCGCCGAGCCGGTGTGGAGCGCAACCGGCTCCTGGGGCAGCGTTGGTCCGCCGCCTCACCCTCAGGCGGAACTCGGTGGCGTCGCCGTACCTGGCGTCGCCGGCCACTGGCGGGCGAGTGGCGGCCCCCATCCAGAGGCGGTGGGGCCGGTGATCTGGTCGAGCATGTCCAGCGCCAACCGCCATTTCTCCCGGTGCCGGACCTCGTCGCCGATCCCGACGCGGGCCCGCCGGACCCAGTTCCGCGCCGGCCCCTCCGTGTCCCAGCCGCAGCAGCGGTGGTGTCGGACCCAGGACTCGGGCAGGAACAGCCGCCAGTCGATCGCCGCGGACGTCCCAGTCACCGCGGCGTGCACGCTGACCCCGATCTGGCAGTTCCCGGCCTTGCCTAGCGCCCCGCAGTACATCCACGTCGCCCCGGGCGAACTGGCGCCGTCCTTGGAAAACCGGGAGTCATCGATGATGATCAGTGACTGCGGGTCAATGACTGGCCCGACCACCGCCAGCCGGCGGCTCACCTCGACGTACTCCCAGGCCGAGGACGTCACGAATTGCTGCAGCTGGTGGTCGACCCCGAGCCGGCCGCCACCGGCTCGCGCCGGAACCAGATCACGAGATGGTGGCGCCAGCCCGTCAGCGACACACCTAATACAGTGCTACTAGCCGCTGGCCTCGTCCATCCCGCAGGCCCGCCTCCGCCTGTCATTGCAGCTTTTTCGAGTCGGCGGAGTCAGCGCCGTCCGCCCGCAGCAGTTGCTCCATGCACCCATCGCGGTCGGCCGCCCGGGCACCTCCATAGGGGCCATGCACCCGCTTCGATGACCCCGTTCCACCAGAACAACGCCAAGCTTCCAGGACGACCTGCGCCTGCAGCGCGTCCGCCTATGCAGGCGGACGCGCATCAGGTGCCGGTGTAGACGGGGGAACGCTTCTCGAGAACCGCATTCACCGCTTCCTTCGCGTCGGAGTAGGTGGAGAACTCCCCGGACAAGGTCTGCTCGTAGCGGTAACCGTCGTACAGGTTCTGGTACTCGATCTCGTTAAGGCTCCGCTTGACGAACTCGAGGACTAGGGGACTGTGGCGTGCCATCAGCCGGGCGATTCGGTAGGCCTCGCCCATCAGCTCTGCGCGAGGGACCACCTTCAGCACACCGCCGTATCGGGCAACCTCCTCGGCGGTGAGGTTCTCCCCGGTCAAGTGCAGGTACCGGACCAGCTGCTGGGGCACCAGCCGTGATGCGTGCTTGGCACCACCCAGCAAGCCGACGTTGACCTCGGGGAGGCCGAACTTCGCGTCGTCGGATGCGACAACGAGATCGCAGGACGCCGCAATAGCCAGCCCCGTCCCCAACGCGGCGCCGCTGACCGCGGCAACGGTCGGAATCGGGTTGGCACGGAGGGCCCAAAAGGCGTTGCGCGCGTTCTCCATACGGGCCGGGGAGTTGTCGGGATCCAGAGACGGGAACTCCCTAAGATCATTGCCCGCGCAGAAGTGCTTACCCTCCCCGGTCAACACGATGGCACGGGTGTCCGGCAGGTACTCGCGAGCGTTCTCAAAGAACTGCCGGAGCTCCACGTACATCTCCTGCACGAAGGCATTAACCGGTGGCCGGGCGAGGCGCACAGTCGCGATGTGATCGGTGATGTCCCACTTCAAATATTTGATTTCCGACACGTGTGGTCTCCTCTCGTCACGACCGACGCAATCAAGTCGTGTGTTGTCCTGGTGGATGGTGGTGCTCAGGAAGGGCGACGCGGAGCACGCCGCCTCGCGCTGATCCTCACGCCCATGTCGGTGCGTCCGGATCCGTGGGGTCGCTGTCACGCATGGGCAACGGCAGGCTCACGTTCTGCATCCTTGACGCCAGCATGGGAGAAGAGGAATCCGGAGTAGCATTTGGCGGCCGCCTCGTTTATCCTGCGTCGGTATTCGAGGCCGCCGGCCAGATACATCAGGCATTTACGCGGCTTTCCAGGGATGTTCGCGCTCATGTACCAGCTGTTAGCCCTCGGGAAGAGGGTAGCGTTGGCGATCTCGTCGAGATGCTCGCTGTACTCGTGCTCGAGGGTGTCGGTCGGCTCGATCGTGGATGCTCCTCGGTCCCGCATGTGCGCAAACGCGTTGGTGATCCACTCGGTCTGCAACTCGGAGAGCAAGATTGGGTGATAGAGGGGGGCGGGGCTGCCCGGGCCGTCTAGGAAGAACAGGTTGGGAAAGCCTGCGGTCATCAGCCCGAGCGCCGTCCGCGGTCCGGTGCTCCAGTGCTCGGCAACTGGCAAGCCCCGGCGGCCGCGGATGTCGACCCGGAGCATGGCGCCAGTGACGGCGTCGAAGCCGGTTGCGAGGATGACCACGTCGAACTCGTACTCCTGCCCACCGGCGATCAGACCACGCTTGCTGAAGCGCTCGATCGGGTTCGCCTTGGCATCGAGGAGCTCGACGTTATCGCGGGCGAACGCCTCGTAGTAGCCGCTATCGGCAATGAGTCTCTTGGTTCCGAACGGGAAGTCGCGCGGCATCATCACCTCCGCGAGCTCCGGGTCGTGGATACGCTCGCGAGTCTTCTCCCGTACCCACTCGGCGACGGTCTCGTTCGCGACCGGATTGACGAAAAGGTCGGGCCAAGTGTTGAGGAGCAGCGCAAGGCCCCCGTTCTCCCAGCGCACGTTGAAGCCGGCTTCACGCTCCTCGAGGGTGAGCTCGTTCCACAGCCGGGTCTCCACGGCGCCGATATCGAAGTTGAGGGCCAGGGCGCCCGTCGGGTGCTGCCTCTGTGCAGCGCGCCACTTGTCGTAGTTTGCCTTGACCCGGTCAAGGTACTCGGCCGGCATCGGACAATTGCGAAGTGGGATGATATACGGCGCCGTTCGCTGGAACACAGTCAGGTGGGCGGCCTGCTCAGCGATGATAGGGGTCATCTGGACGGCAGTGGATCCGGTGCCGATGATGGCGACGCGCTTCCCATTGAAGTCGACCTCCTCACGCGGCCATGTGCCCGAGTGGTATACCTCGCCTGCGAAGTCCTCCAAGCCCTCGAACGCCGGCTTCGACGGCGCCGACAGAAACCCGGTCGCCATGATGAGGAAACGTGAGCGGACAGCGTGACCCCGGTCAGTGCGAATGTCCCAGGAGCTGGATTCCTCGTCGAACACCGCGCTCTCGACCCGCGTCTCGAGGGTGATGTCTTGCCGCAGATCGAACCTGTCCGCAACGTGGTTAAAGTAGCTGAGGAGCTCCGGCTGGGCGGCGTAGCGCTCGCTCCACTCCCACTCCTGATCCAACTCAGGGTCGAACATGTAGTTGTACTCGACGCTCTCGACGTCGACGCGGCAGCCCGGATAGCGGTTCCAGTGCCAGGTTCCACCCACTCCGTCGGCGGAGTCGAAGACTCGGCATGCATAGCCCTCCTTGCGGAGGCGGTACAGGGCGTAAAGGCCCGCGGCACCGGCGCCGACGATCACCACGTCGGTCGTCGAACGCTTGTGGACCCCGTCGTTCTCGGTGTTCTCGACCATCCAATTCACCGTTCTCCTCGTTGTGGTCACGCCGTATAGGCGCGGGAGGACCAACATCCAACGGGCCCGCCAGGAGCCGACTTGCCTACTGGCTGTGCGGCACGCCGCTGTGCTTCACGTCGGCGACGCGGATCTCGCCGCTGGACCTTCCCGCAAGGAAGTCGTCGAGCGTCGTCGTGTTGCAGCTCATGTAGAGGCGATTCAGTTGCTCGCCACCGAAGGCACAGGCGACAGCCCAGGTGCCGCGGGTGGGTATGCGATCGGTGATCTCGCCGCCTTCGACGACCCGGTAGAATCCGCTGTCGTCGCCGAGCGTGAGGGCGTTGCCGAACCACACACCACCCTCCGAGTCCAGGGCAATACCGTCCGGGTGCAGGCTGTCGTCGAGTTGCGCCCACACGCGAGGGTTCACCGGGTGACGGCGCTCGTCGAGATCGAACGCGGTGATGCGGTGGGAAATGGTTTCGGCGACGAGCAGCGTCCCGTCGGGCGTCATCGCCGTTCCGTTGGGAAACATCAGGTCGGCGTCGACCCGTCTGACGGAGCGATCCGGGGCGACATGGGCGAGATAAGCTGGCCGCGGCTCCTCCGCGCCGAGCAGGAACCCGAAGTTGCCGGCGTAGACATGGCCGTCCGCCGAGACGAGCATCTCGTTCGCCACCGAGGTGGCGATGTGCGAGTAATCGGCGTACGGGGTGAGCGATCCACCCTCCCCGATCTCGAGGATCATCGCGTCCTGCTGGGACACGACGAGAACGCGGCCGTCGGGGAGAAAGCCGAGTCCGGACGGGGTACCCTCGACCGAAGCCACAACCTCCGCGGAACCGTCCTCCGCGAACCGCAGCACCGTCTTCGCAAAGAAGTCACTGACCCACAGCTGGCCGTCATGCCAGCGAGGCGCTTCCAGGAAGCGGTGACCGGAGGAGAACGCCTCGTGTTCGTATTCATTCATCATTAAGCTCCTCACCATTGAGAGCTCACCGGAATGTCGCGACCACTGCTCACTTCTCGAGGAGATCGCGCACCATGTCGCGGAGCAGGAACTTCTGGACCTTGCCACTGGCAGTACGGGGAAGCTCGTCGACGACGAACAGCTGCTCCGGCAGCTTCTGCATCGCGATGTGGCGTTCGCGCAGCCACATCGTCACGGACTCCAGGTCGATCTCGGCGCCAGCAGTCGGGACGACAACAGCCGCGACCCGTTCGACCATCAGCGGGTCGGGGTAGCCCACCACTGCGACGTCCTCGATCCCGGGGAACTCAATGAGATGGTCCTCGACCTCGCGGACGCTGATGTTCTCTCCACCCCGGATGATGATGTCCTTCTTGCGGCCGGTAATGGTGACGAATCCGTCGTCGTCTATGACGGCGAGATCGCCGGTTCGAAACCAGCCGTCCGCGTCGAATGCGGTATTGTCGAGCCCGGAGTCGAGATATCCGAGGAACATCTCCGGTCCGATGAGCTGAAGCTCCCCCGCTTCCCCGGCCGGAACTGGTCGATCCGCGTCGTCGACAACCCTGAACTGGACGGCACCGAGTGCCCGACCGTCGGTCTCGGCACATTTGTTGGCCGGGTCCGACGGGGAACTAGCCACAGCGGTCGGGTACTCGGTCGACCCGTAGGCTCGACATACGTGACAGCCGAGTGCGTCCGTCGCCCGACGAACCAGTTCCGGAGAAACGTCGGCACCACCGCAGGCGAACACCCGCAGCGGGGATAGATCGGTGCTCGGCCTGTCGGGGTGGCCCACAAGACCATGCAGGAACGGTGTCGCCGCGAGCACGACACTGCAGCGATGTTCTTCGATCAGCCGTAACGCGACGCCCGGGTCCCAGACCTCCTGCAGGACGACCGAGGTGCCGAGCAGCGACGGCAACTGAAGGCCGAATATGACCCCCGTAATGTGGCCGACGGGGGATGGCATGAAGATCACATCGGCGTCGGTCAGCGAGAAGAACTCCACGATGCTGCGGTTCTCGTAGTCCAGCGTGTTGTGCGAGTGCATCGCCCCTTTGGGAGTTGACGTCGTACCCGAGGTGTACAGCAGCAGGCAGATGTCGTTCGGGTCCCGATCCGCCGCGGACGACACCAGCGGCTCCGCCGTGAGGAGTTCGTCAAATGGTCGGGTCCCGGCATTTTGCCCCTCGCCGACGACGACGACCTCGGCCAGATCTGGGAGATCGTCTCGGATGCGATCGATCATCGCAACGAAGTCGTAGTTGCGGAAGGTGGCGGGAACAATCATGACCTTCGAACGGGCCTGGCCGAGGATGAAGCGAACCTCGGTGTCCCGGTATATCGGAATGATGGGATTGCTCACCGCACCGAGCCGGAGCACAGCCAGGTGCGTCGCCATAGCCTCGATCCAGTTCGGCAACTGCCATGACACGACGTCCCCGCGGCCGATGCCAAGAGCAGTGAGCCCACCGGCGGTACGTGCGACGAGTTCCTCAACCTCCGAATACGTCCAGACCCGATCCCGATCCACGACGGCCGGCCTGGCGGGCGTCTCAGCCGCGACCTGGGTCAGGTACTCGTCGATGAAGCGGTTTTCCCAGAGTCCGGATTTTGTGTATCGGGTGATCAGCTCGTCCGTGAGGCGCGATGACTTCATCCCGCCACCTCCTGGGTCGTCGTGTTCCTCGCCGCTCCACCGGCCAGCACGGCGAAGCCGATTTCCCTCTCCAGATCGCGCTCGTCGCCGAACCACGACCGCAAGGCGAGGGCGTGTTCGTAGTACCAGTGCAAGGACAGTTCGAACGTGTATCCGATGCCGCCGTGCATCTGGATAGCGTTCTCGCACACGCGGCGCGCCGATTCTGCTGCGTACGCCTTGAGACAGGCTGCACGCAGGTCCACCGCTTGCGGCGAGGCGTCCCGAAGGTCCTCGGCCGCGGCCGCACACATGTTCTCGAGGGAACGAGTGGATGCGTACATATCGGCCACGATGTGCTGCACGGCCTGGAAACTCCCGATGGGCCGTCCGAACTGCTGCCGCTGTTGGACATAGGTGAGCGTCTGGTCGAATGACCACCGAGCCACCCCCGCGAGGTAGCACCCCACCAGCATCCTCATCCAGCCACGGATTTCGGCTGCTAGCGCTACTGCCGATCGCCCTTCGGCGGCCGGCCCGCCGAGGATTGAGGCACCCCTGAACCTGACCGTCGCCGTGGAACTCCCGGGGTCGCCTTTGCCGTCGGCCACCACGATGACACCGTCTGTCCTGGGATCGACAAGACATACCGTTCGTTCGTCGTTCGCGACGACCACGAGCAGCTCTGCCTGCTCGCCGAAACGAACCAGAGACATCTCACCGTCGAGCTTGCCGTCCGTGCATCTCACCGAGCCGAGCTGATCCGCCCAGGTGGATCCCGTGTGGGGGGCAACCAAGCCGACCGGCGCACCGTCTTCAACCGTAGCGAGAAGTGCGGACCGGCCCTCGGCGCTCGCCCGCTCCACCAGCAAAGACGGCAGTACGCAGTTCTCGACGATCGGGCCGGGCACGAGGTACTCACCCAGCGCCGCGAAAACCGGAGCGAGGTCGGCTAGCGGGAGTCCGAGCCCACCATATGATTCAGGGATCGCGAGCGAGAACCAGCCCTGCGCAGCCACCGCACGCAGAAAGTCGCGGTCCGTGCCGGTGCCGGTCAGCATGCCGAGCCGGCGGCGCTCGTCGAACGCCCGGTCCAGGTACTCCCGGATCGGCAGATCGAGCTTCTGGTCGTCGGGTTCAGCCACGAGGAAGTCCCAGGATTCGTTGAGCGATGATGTTGCGCTGGATTTGTGACGTACCGCCGTAAATCGACACTGCGCGAGAGAAGTAGTGATCGTGAATCCAGCGCTCGGCCTCCAGCCCGAAGGGTGCGAGGTTCGGGGCCGTCCGGAACGGTCCGAGGAGGTCGACGACGGACTCGAACACTGCCTGTTCCACGCCGTTCAGCAACAGCTTGTCTAGGGAGTCCTCCGCGGTCGGACCCGCCGCGGCAACCAAACGATCAATCGTCTTGCGGGTCTGCCCTTCGAGCACCTGCAGGGCTATCTGCGCCTTGCCGAGAGCAGCGGCAACCCGATCCGGCACCCGCTCGCGCCCGCCGCCACTCCACGACTGCACCTGGGCCACGGCATCGTCGAAGGCCACCTCCAACTCGGCCCGTCGCCGCACCGTGTAGCTTCCGCGCTCGGATCCCAGCGTGTGGTTGGCCACGGCCCATCCCGCATTGATCTCTCCGACCAGGTTGCGCTTCGGTACTGAGACCTCGTCGAAGAACACCTCGCAGAACTCCTCGTCGCCCGTCATCTGCACCAGTGGGCGGACGGTGATTCCTGGCGAGGACATGTCCACGAGCAGGTAGCTGATCCCTTTGTGCTTGGGCGCATCCCGGTCGGTTCTGACGAGCAGGGCGCACCACTGCGCCTGTTTCGCCCAGCTCGTCCACACCTTCTGACCGGACACGACGAAGTCCTCGCCGGCATCGCGCGCCGAGGTACGGAGCGAAGCCAGGTCCGAGCCGGCCTCCGGCTCGGAGAACCCCTGGCACCAGATGTCCTCGCCCGACAGCAGCCGCGGTAAGAGTTCACGGCGCTGCCAGTCACTGCCGTAATGCTCAATCGACCGGCCGACCACCTCGAGGCCGATCAACCCGATCGGCTGGGGAGCCCTGGCCCGCACCAATTCCTCGTTGAAGACGAGCTGGTGGACGGGAGACAGACCTCGGCCGCCTACCTCGGTCGACCATGAGATACCGAGCCATCCGCTCTCGAACAGCGTCCGCTGCCAGGCCCTGAGGACCTCAAAACGGCCGTCTATGTCCAAGGGAACAACGGGAAGGTTCTGGTCGGCGAACCACTTCCGCGCTTCGCCGCGGAATGTCTCCAGCTCGATCATCGACCCTCCTGGGTGTTCGCGCCGAGCGAAGCCGACCCGCGGCGCTCGGCGTACGAGATGCTGCACCAGCCGGAGGCGGTCCGTCAACAACTACTAACGCCACTGGAGCAGCGACCTGATGAGATCGGGGATTCAGGAGGCGGCTCTTGTGAGGTCCGTGCTGCGCCCAACCGCAGCGCGGAACGGGTCTGACGAGGAATTATAGCTGCCTACGACCGGCGCAGCCGGACGCGGAGACAGCAGCGCTCATCTCGGCCTGGCCCACCATCGAGCGCCTTGTCCATGAGCACTCACGACTGTGGCCTGGCGCCAGAGGTCAATCGCGAGACCGGCGAACGCGCGAGGGGGGTCCGGTTCGACGCCCGACCCTCCTCAGGAGGGCCCTACTATCGAGTCGACCGAGCTCGCCGCGCTTCGGGTCGACTGCGCCCGAGGGTCCTTGAGCGGCGATCGCGTCGCGATGCCGGGCCGAGTCCGTAACAGGAAGCCCCGACAACTCCGACAAGCCGGTGCATCCGTGATCGCCGGGAGAAAACGAACGTGCCGAAGCCCCTTAAATGGATAGCTGCCATCAATCTGGTATTCATTGTGGGCTCGTGCCTAAACCGAGGCGATGACGAGGAGGCCGCCACGGCCACCTCCTCAGCCAGCAGTTCGCAGACCCACGCAACCCACGCCCAAGAACCCCCCGTTCGGCATCGTCCCCGGCCACGACTTTACCCAAAAGGTCACTGGCGAACCTGTGAAGGTGAAGCGGGTCATTAATGGCGACACGTTCCAGCTCGAAGACGGCCGGTCGGTCCGGCTCCTAGGCGTCGAATCCTGCGAGATGGGCACCTAGGGCGGAGAACAGGCCAAGATCGCACATAGGGCCAGGTCATGAAGCTGGGGGATATGTAGCTCCGCGCTCCGGCATGATCGCAGTCTCGCTGCCTGCAAGCCCTGTCCAGCGTCAGCAGCGGCGGGTGGCTTCGAAGTCGCCGTCACCCCTACAAGGCCCATTACAGCTGAGCCGAGCACCCCCGCGCCGAGCATTCCCCCTACTGAAAAAACGATTGCCGATAACTGATCTTTTACAACAAATCCGCGACTCAGAGGCGGGCCAGTCTTCGGCAGGATCCTTGCCCTCAGCGCGCAGCAGGCTGTCGATGATCCCGCTCAAGGCGGATTCCGGGACCGTCGATCACCACGCATGGAGCAATGCTTGAAAGCTGTGGATGACCTGGAGGGGCCGTACCCTCCCGGTGATCTTGAGGCTCTCAAGCAAGACCGGCGCTGCAACGCCGGTCGGGAAGGTACGACCCGTGCTCACCGTAGTTCCTGGAGCTGCCGACGCCGATGACCCCCGCCGGGACGGTTCGTCGTTGATCGACGAGATCGTCCGCGACGGTGCCCGGCGGATGCTCGCTGAAGCCCTGCAGGCCGAGGTCGACGCCTACATCGCCCGGTTCACCGCCGAGCGCGACGAGAATGGTCGCCGGCTGGTCGTGCGCAACGGTTCGCACCATTCGCGCGAGGTCCTCACCAGCGCCGGTGCGGTCGAGGTGACCGCGCCGCGGGTCAACGACCGCCGCACCGACCCCGAGACGGGCGAGCGGATCCGGTTCTCCTCGGCGATTCTGCCCGCCTGGTGCCGCAAGGCTCCGAAGATCACCGAGGTACTGCCGCTGCTCTACCTGCACGGACTCTCGACCGGCGACTTCGTGCCGGCCCTGGGCCAGTTCCTCGGCTCCACGGCAGGCCTGTCCGCGCCGGTGATCACCAAGCTGACCGAGACCTGGAAGGCCGAGCAGCGCACCTTCGCCGACCGGGATCTGTCGGGTGTGGACTACGTCTACCTGTGGGCCGATGGGATCCACGTCAACATCCGCCTCGAGGAGCACAAGCTGTGCCTGCTCGTGCTGATCGGGGTGCGCGCCGATGGCCGCAAGGAGCTCGTCGCCCTGGCCGACGGCTACCGGGAGTCGACCGAGTCGTGGGCGGATCTGCTGCGCGATGCCGCCCGGCGCGGGATGCGCGCCCCGGTCCTCGCGGTCGGCGACGGCGCGCTCGGGTTCTGGGGCGCGCTACGCGAGGTGTTCCCGACCACCCGCGAGCAGCGCTGCTGGTTCCACAAGATCGCCAACGTGCTCGGCGCGCTGCCAAAATCCGCGCATCCCGGCGCGAAGAAGGCCCTCGCGCAGATCTGGAACGCCGAGGACCGCAACCATGCGCTCGACGTCGTGCGGGCGTTCGAGGCGACCTACGGCGCGAAGTTCCCCAAGGCCGTCGCGAAGATCACCGACGACGTCGAGGTGTTGCTCGCGGTCTACGACTTCCCGGCCGAGCACTGGATCCACCTCCGAACGACCAATCCCATCGAGTCGACCTTCGCGACCGTCCGGCACCGCACGAAGCTCACCCGCGGTCCCGGTTCGCGGGCCGCGGGGCTGGCGATGGCGTTCAAGCTCATCGAGGCCGCCCAGGACCGCTGGCGGGCGGTCAACGGACCACATCTCGTCGCGCTCGTCCGCGCCGGCGCCACGTTCGTCAACGGCAAGCTCGTGGAGCGGCCCGATGACCACCACCAACCGGAAGCCGCCTGAAAGATCTTCATCCACAGGTCTTGACTATTGCTCCCACGCATGCCGTCTCCAACAGCCGTACTCGACCACCTTGTCCTTCCGGCGGAAGCCGGCCGATCGGTTGCCATTACTCGGTAGCTCCTTGTGGTGATGCCGGGGATCAGCGCATCCCGCGAAATCTCGGTGTATGCCCCGAATTTCTCCCAGTGAGTTAGGACCGCCGGTGACCCCCTTGTCGACCCAGCAGATGAGGCCGCGATTCGTGTACTCCAACGAAAGCCCTTGGCCTTTGGCACGTCTGTGGGTCTCTGTATGCCTACGGCACGGTAGTGGCCGACGGGTCTGGCTCTGCGGGGTGGTGGTGTCAGACGCGGACGGGCTGCCGGTCCCGAGTCCGGCCAACGCCAGCTTCACCTGCTCGGCGAATGTTCGGATACCCTTGACGGTCTCGTCGTGCTCGAGGAATCCGGCCTGGCCCATCAGCAGCAGGTGCCCGAACCCGCCGACCCGGTCATAGAACTTCTCGATCTGGCCGCGCACCGTCGACGGACTGCCGGCGAACACGATGCCCTCGTTGATTAGGTCCTCTAGGGACATCGACTTGAAGTCATACGCCGACCGCTCACCGCGCAGGATGGCCGCCCGCACGTGGTACGGGACGTACCCGGGCGGCATCACGAACTGCGGGGGCACCTTGTTCGCTTTTATGTACCACATCAGCTTGCGTGCGCCTTCGAGGCCTTCGGCGCCGGTCTTGCCGGTGTAGACGAGTGCAGCGTAGGCGAAGCGATCGTCGGCGGCGCTGGGACGTCCGGTCTCGACAAGCCGATCGCGATAAGCCTGAAATATCTTGCGGGTCCCCTCGTAGCCGGTGAGGAAAGTGGCGAGCACGGATCCGTTGTCAGCGATCCGTGCGGCGCTGCCCGGGGTCAGCGCCGTGACCCAGGTCGGGGGGTGTGGCTGCTGATACGGGCGCGGCCAGATATTCACCTGACGATGCTGAAAGAAGCGGCCCTCCCAGTTGAAGGGGCCGTCGTGGGTCGTCCAGGCCTTCTGGATCAGTTCGATGGCCTCCCACATTCGCTCGCTCATCAGCACCGGCTTGCTGTTGACCGCCGACACCTCGTACGGGACCCCGCGCACGAATCCGACCTCCAACCGGCCGTGGCTGAGCAGATCGACCATCGTCATCTCTTCGGCGACCCGCACCGGGTCCTTCCGGTTGGCGAGCGGGTTGCCGAGGATCAGGATGCGGGCGTTGCGAGTGGTCCGCCCGAGGATCCCTGCCACGATGGGCGCGGCCGGATCCATACAGGTCGCGGTGGCGTGGTGCTCGTTGAGCATCTCCGGCACAGTAGCTGTGCCCGAATTGGACGAGGGGCTACGAACGTTCGGGGCAAGGTGGGCCGCCGTGGCGATGCAGGCCGGCCAGGCCCGACGTCGCGCTCGCAGTCGGCGTCGAGCAACTCGTCGTGCCCAGCCACGGTGAGTACAGCGCCACAGTGGACGATCTCGCCCGCATCGTGTCGGGCTCGCGAAAGGTCCGGGGCGATTTTCCCTCCTGTCTGAAGGGGCGTCAGCCAGGTCCAGCGGTCACCGGCTTCGGGGTCGCGGATCTTCGGGGCGCTCCAGCCGAGAGTCTGTTTGAACAGCCGAAAAGTGTGCTCGAGGTCGAACCGGCGCAGGAACCCGCGCCAGCAGCAGTCGACGTCGTCCGGGGTGGCTCGGTTCGCGACCACCACAGCCACAACGGCTTCGGGTCCCGAAGACCGGGAAGCCGGGCCACCTGCAGCCGGATCAGCGTGCCCTCCAGGATCGGAAGATCACCGTCGTGGTCGGCCCAGCGCCTCGGGCCGGGCGATCGAGCCGAGGACCCCGCCGACGTCGGCCTCGGCGGTGAGCCGGGTCCGGATCTTGCGCCAGGTCCGGCCCCCGGCCCGGTAGGGCTGGTCGAGGCGTTTGGCTACCCCCAGCGTCGACAGGCATGGACTGCGCCGGACTTCACCGCGGCCGCCGTGTTTGGGGACGTCACCGTGGGCACCACCGGTGACGGTGTCGCCCGCACTCGATTGCGTGCTCTGGGAACGAGCGACGGGGCCGAGCGCTGGTCGGCAGAGGACGGCGGACGAGTACAGCGGGCCGGCCCCCGCCTCGTCGCTGTCTCCGGGACGGTCTACGCCTCCGGTCGGCCCTTCTTCCGCTTCTTGGACGCCGGCGATGGTCTAAGGTCCGCATCGTCCGGCCCGGGGTGGAAGGGCAAGACCAAGCTCGGCCGCGTTCGTTGGGGCGTCGAGCGCACCATCTCCTGGCTGCTGCCCGCGTCCACCGTTCCGTTTGTCACCCGCCGACAACGAGGGAAGGCGGAATGAGGAGAATGGGCGCATGCAGGAGGACGATGCCGAACCGCTGAACCCGAAGACGCGGAGACATCTACGTCGCGCGGAGATCGTCACGGCGGCGGCGCAGATATTCGCGAAGAATGGGTACAGCAACGTGGGTATGCGCGACATCGCCGACGCTGTCGGCATCCGCGGGGCCAGCCTGTACCACCACTTCCCGTCGAAGGAGGAGATCCTCTTCGCGATCTGCCTGACGGTCACGCGGGAGCCGGTGGAGGAAAATCTCCCCTTGCTCGACGCGGCCGGTACACCGTCGGAGAGGTTAGCGAACCTGGTCCGCGCACACGTCCGACACCTGCGTGGGCGCCGCGTTGAGCATCTGGTCGGGCTGCACGAACGGGCCTCCCTCACGTCCGAGCACCTCGCCGAGATCGATGAGTACCGGCAGTGCTACAACCATCGTGTCCGCGACGTGCTAACCGCGGGGATGCGCTCCGGCGAGTTCCGTGAATTGAATCCCAAGGTGGTCGCGCTCGGCATGCTCGACATGCTCAACGGTGTGAGTGGATGGATCCGTGGTGCTTCGGACGACGACGTCGACGAGGTCGCCGATATCTATCTCCGCCTGTTGTTCGACGGTCTCCGCCCTTAACCGATCGTTCCGAGGGCGGACGTGAGCCCTACTATCCGGCGCGGTGTGGACGAACAGGTCCATCTCTTCGCGTTCACCGATACCGAACCCAGCTTCTGCGCGGGGGGTGTCTCTATGGGGTTGTCAAGCGGCTGCGGCCGCCGGAGGCGGCGTGGGGATGCTCGGTCGGAGGTAGGGGCGACGGTCGCGGAGCATGGCGTAGATGACGTCGGTGCGGCGGCGGGCCAGGCAGATCAGGGCGGCGTTGTGCCGCTTGCCCTGGGCCCGCTTGCGGTCGTAGTAGGCCCGGCTGGTCGGGTCGGCGAGACTGGCGAAAGCCGACAAGAACAGCGCGGACTTCAGCGCGTGGTTGCCGCGCTGCGAGCGTGTCTCGCCCTTGATCGAGGAGCCGGATCTGCGGGTCACCGGGGTCAGGCCGGCGTAGGCGGCGAGGTGTCCGGCGGTAGGGAACGCGGCGGCGTCTCCGGCGATGGTGAGGATCTTCAGGGCGGTCCTGACCCCGAGCCCTGGTATCGAGGTCAGGACCTCGGCAAGAGGGTGGGCCTCCAGCAGAGGCTCGAGCTCGGACGCCAGGGTGTCGCGTTCGATGCGGACTTCCCGCAGCCGCGCGGCGACCTCGGCGATCACACGCCCGAACGCGGCAGTCCCGGGAACGGTGACGGTCTGGGCGTCGAGCGCGGCCAGGATCGGCGCGGGCAGCGTCTTGGCCAACCGTGGGGAACGCGGTCGCATGGCCGCGGCGATGCCCTGCTCACCGAGCTGGCGCAGCGCCTGCGGTGTGGGTGCGGCGGCGAGCAGGTCGAGCACGCCGCCACGGCCCATCCGCGGCCCGAGCAGGCGTTCCAGCGCCGGATGGACGTGCAGCAGGGCGTCGCGGAGCCGGTTGGTCAGCCGGGTGGACTGGGCGGTGAGGTCGTCGTCGTAGCCGGCCAGGACGGTGAGCTCGGCCAGGGTTTCGTCGTCGGTGCCGACCCTGCGCAGGGTGTGCGGCATGGATGCGGGCGGCGTCGGCGATGACGTGGGCGTCGCGGGCGTCGGTCTTGCCCTGGCCTGGATGCCAGGTCAGCGATCCGGCGCATTGCGAGTCCGGGCAGGTAGGCCACCTCGATGCCGAGAGAGCGGGCCACTGCGACGGCCAGGGCGCCGATCGAGGCGGGCTGGTCGACGACGACCAGCACCCGTCCGTGGGTCGAGAGTCGGGTGAAGACCTCGGTCAGGACGGCCTCGTCGTTGGGCAGCGGCTTGTCGTGCAGCCGCTTCCCGGACGGGTCCAGGGCGCAGGCGTGATGGGTGGACTTGACCACGTCCAGGCCGCAGACACCGCGAAGCCGTGATCGGGAATCTTGTCGGGTTCCGACAAGGACGTCTCCTCGCTCGCCGTGGCAGACCGACCTGGACACCCGCGCCGGCAGCCACGTTACGAGCAGACCGCACATGCGGGTCAGGTCTCTATCAGCGGTCGTTGGCGCCCGCCGACCACGGTGACAACACCCCCCAGATCATCAACGACAGGGGCGACAAGTCATGCCGCGGCCGGTGGCCTGCAAGCCCTCACCGGGCTTGATCAAGAAAGTAACGGGGGCATCGGTGCGCCCCGACCCCGGTGGCTTATAGATGGTCGACGTCGCGGTCAGGTCCGGGAGCTGGGCCGTCGTTCCTGCCATGCACTCGTCGCTTACCTTGCTGCGAAGAGACACCGAGGCGCGAATCGAACTACAAAAACGCCTACCTCAGGTATGCGGAGTGGGCCGTGGCCCCCGCACGTAGCTGCGAACTCGCGCAGCTCTTCCATGCCTCGACGGTTCCGGCAGGAAGGGGAAGACCGGAAGATGTGCACGGTGTCGGGGAACCAGTGCGTCCGAACGTTGCCGCCAGTACGGCGGACCTGCTCCCCCAGGCTCCTGGCGTCTTCGAAGAGCGCCTCGGGCTCGGCGGCATGGAGCAGGATCGGCGGGCAGCCGGCGAATTCGCCGAAGATCGGGCTCAGGTATGGGTCCTCTGGGCCATGTCTGTGCAGGTATGAGGCGTCCATACCGGTCAGCAGATCACGATCGGCGACGGGTCGCGGCCGGCTGAGGCGTCCACAGACGAGGCAATGCTGCCAGCCGTCGCGACGCATCTCTGCCACGGGCAGCGGATCGACGTCGTGGCGCGGGAGATGTCGTTGCACCCCACCGTGCGCGCGCTACTGCCTCGCGCGGTTCCGGGAGCTGACCGGAGCCGATCTCGACGAGGCCAACGACGTGGTCGGGTCGGCACCTGGTGGGCCTCAAGTACAGCGCCTGGAGCGTTGACGCGGGCAGAGGCATTGGCGGCGGCTGGCCGGGCGGCGGCGAGCGTTCGCTCCCGCCGCCCGGGCCTGTCGTCGTCGCTACCGGGAGGCGTCCTCCAGCGCGGGCTGAACCCGGGGCTCGACCTGGTACTGGTCCAGGTCGGCCTCGCGCGTCATCCGCCAGTAATCGATGATTCGCCAAGGCATGGTGGAGACGACCCGGCCGGCCGCGTTTCGGTACCAGTTCGTCATTCCCGGATGGGTCCACAGCATTTGGGAGTGCGCCTCGTCGTGCCGGCGCATGTAGTCCTCCTCCACCCCCGGCAGAACCTCCACGGCCCGCAGATTCCGCTCTGCCATCGTCACCAGGAGGTCGACGATGTAGTGGATCTGACACTCCGCGACGGTGATGAAGCTGCCGCCGTGACCCAAGGCGGTCCCAGGGCCGCAGGTGATGAACAGATTCGGGAAGTCCGGCACGGTGATGCCGAGATGCGCGTGCGCGTTCTCGGGGCCCCAGGTCTCCGCGAGCGTCTTCCCGGAGCGGCCGGTGATCTGCATCGGGTACAGGTACCGGTGGGTGTGGAAGCCGGTGGCCAGGATGATCACGTCGACCTCGGCCCCCGTGCCGTCGGTTCCACGTAGGCCCGTCGGCGTGATCTCCGCGACTCCTTCCGCGACGAGGTCGACGTTGTCCCGCCGCAGCGTGGCGTACCAGCCGTTGTCGAGCAACATGCGCTTGCCGAACGGCGGATAGTCCGGCAGGGCCTTCTCGACCAGATCCGGTCGCCCCTCTAGCTCCGACTCCAGGTAGCGGGTGAAGACCCGCCGGTGGCCGTCATTGGCCGCGTTGACCGACCGGTCCGAGTGCTCCCACTCCGGGTCGACCTGCAGTGTGGGGTGCACGCGGTCGTTGAAGTTCCACGCTAGCCGGGTGCGGTACCAGCGTCGGTAGAACGGGATCCGCTCCATGAGCAGATGGACCGCGTTGTCGACCTCGGTGAAGTAGACGTCGTTTGGCGCGACCCACTGCGGCGACCGCTGGAAGACCGCCAGCCGGGCGACCGTCCCGGCGATGGCCGGGACGACCTGCATCGCGCTCGCCCCTGTACCGACCACCGCGACCCGCTTGCCGGCGAGGTCTAGTCGATCGGGCCAGGTGGCGGTGTGGAAGATCGGCCCATGGAAGGTGTCGAGCCCGGGAATCGGCGGGATCTTGGGGCGGTTCAGTGCACCGGTCGCGCTGATGAGGACGCTCGCCGTCAGTTCCTCGCCGTCCTGCGTGCGGACGGTCCACGACGCCGTCTCCGGGTCGTAGTCGGCGGACACGACCTCGGTGCCAAAGCGGATGACCTTGCGCAGGTCGTACTCGTCGGCGACGTCGCGCAGGTACTGCTCGACCTCGTCGCGCTTTCCGAAGTGCGTGCTCCAGGCGCGCGGAACGAACGAGTACGAGTAGAGGTAGCTCGGTGTGTCGACCCCGGCTCCGGGATAGATATTCTCCAGCCAGCAGCCGCCGACGTCGTCGTTCTTCTCAAGGACGACGTGCTCGATGCCCGCCTCGCGGAGCTTGATCGCCGCCAGCATCCCCGAGACGCCAGCCCCGATGATGATCGCGTCGATGTCGGTCGGCGGTGCGACGCGCGGGGGCACGACCTCGAAGCCATTGTCCTCGGCGACCATATCGGCGTACTCGGGAGGCACGGTCTCACCGTTCGCCAGCTCGAGCAGCTCGACCAGCGCGGCTCCCGTCGGGACGGGGACGGCCGGAGCGGTACCGGCATCATGTGCCGCCACTGCCTCCAGCGCGGCAGCCTTGATCTCGGCCGCGACCTGGGGCGAGAAACCCCCCGAGTCGTTGTCGTCCATCCCGCGGCTGCGGGTGGGCCGGTAGGGATCCTGCAGCCATTTGCGGTCGCCGGTGAGCTGGAAGAGGACCGGGACGAGCGCAGGGAGATTGGCGTGCTCGAGCGCGGCGGCGAGCTCAGCCACATCGGTGGTCCTCGTTGACGGGCGTGTCTCGGTCATGGCCCCCAGTTCCTACGATTTTGGCTGTCAGCGGTTAGGCAGATGCGGGCAGACCTCAGCTGCCCGGAAAGTGTGATCACGGAGCCACCTTCACGGTCAAGCTCCAGGTCACTCTCGGTCGGAGCTTGACACGTGGAGTGGGTCACAGCAGTATCGCGCTCTACAACCTAACCACTGATAGGCAAAGCGAGGAAAGGGGCGAGCAATGGAGCTGGCCGACGCAATGCGCACCGTGGGCACCTGCCGGTACTACCGGAAGGACCCCATCCCCGACGAGGTTCTGCATCAGGCCTTCGACGTGGCCCGCTTCGGGCCTCAAGGCGGCAACCGCCAGCCCGTCCGCTGGATCGTCGTCCGCGACCATGCCCGCAAGCAGGCCCTGCAGGACCTCTATCTGCCGATGTGGAAGGCCTACTTCAACGGCATCGGCGACGGCACCGTCAACGTCGGCGCCCTCCCCAAGGCCGTCCGCGACGCGGACTACTTCGCCGAGCACTTCGCCGACGTCCCCGCGATCGTCGTCGTCTGTGCCGAGGTCGACGGGCTCCACCCCACCGACCTGGAGCTCGACCGGCTGTCCGTCGTGGGCGGAGCGTCGATATACCCGACGGTCCAGAACTTCTGCCTCGCCCTGCGCGACCAGGGTGTCGCCTCTGCGGTGACCACCCTGCTCTGCCACGCCGAGCCGCAGGTCCGCGAGCTGCTCGAGATCCCCGACGGCTTCCTCACCGCCGCCCACGTCACCATCGGCTATCCCGAGAAGAAGTTCCCGACCAAGCTCACCCGCAGCCCCGTCGAGGACATCGTCGCCACGGAGACCTTCGCCCAGCCCTACTTCGCCACCACCGCTGGGGTCTGACGCAGCCGACCCGTCGACATCACCGATCACGCAGGAGACCGTCCGTGCCCGACCTCGCCCCGCACCACCGGACCCTCTTGGGACGCGCCACCATCGGTGACCAGCTTCGCCGTCACGCTAGGACACAGCCAGACAAGGTGGCGTTCATCGCCTACGGCGCCGACGGCACCAGGGCGCAGACGACCTACAGCGAGCTCGACCAGCGCGCCAACCGGTTCGCGCACCTCTACACGACACGCGGAATCGGACGCGGAGGCCGGATCGCGTCGATGGCCCGCAACAGCGTCGACGTCGTCGCGGCGTACTACGGGGCGCTCAAGGTCGGCGCGGGATTCACCGGAGTCAACCCGCTGTACCGCGAGGCGGAGATCTCCCACCAGATCACGCACAGCAGGGCCAGGCTGGTGCTGGCCGACGCAGAGTTCGAGAAGCTGGTCGACGCGGTGCTGCCGGAAGACGCGATCCAGCTCGCCTACGGGGCCGAGCTGAACCGGATGCTCGACGCCCAGCCCACCACCGAGCCCGAGGTGGAACTCGACGAGAACGACGTGGCCCTGATCGTGTACACCTCCGGGACCGAGGCGGCCCCGAAGGGTGTCATGATCCCGCACCGGAACTACCTCGCCTCCACCGCACCCGCATGGGGATGGGGTCTGGAGACCGGGCCGAAGGACACCTGGCTGTTCGTCATGCCCTTCCACACCATCGCCGGACTCGGTTCGATGACCAGCCTCACCCTGATGGGTGCCACCCTCGTCCTCCCCGCGACGGTCGAGCCGGCGAGCGCGCTGCAGATCATCGGCCACGAGCAGGTCACGGTGATCTCACAGACGCCGACCTTTTACGTGGCCCTGTCCCGGCAGGCGGAGTTCGGGCCCGACACGGTCGGCCAGGTCCGCCGATGCATGACCTACGGCGGGCAGATCCCGCCCCAGCTCATCGACGCCTGGGCTGCGGCCACACCGGACGTCGTGTGGGGCACGTACTGGGGCCAGTCCGAGCTCTCGCAGCTTGGCACCGTCGGGTTCTTCCGGAAGCTCGAAGACATCCCCGACCAGGACCCGTCGTGGATCGGCAAGCCGGTCACCCACCTCGAGATCAAGGTGGTCGACGCCGAGGGCAACGACGCCGAGATCGGCGAGCTGCTCTGCCGGACGCCGTCGGCCATGCTCGGCTACCTCGACGACCCCGAGCGCACCGCCGAGACGTTCCGGGACGGATGGGTCCACACCGGCGACATGGTGCGAATCGACGCCGACGGCAACCTCTTCTTCTACGACCGGCTCAAGGACATGATCAAGTCCGGTGGCATGAACGTCTCGTCGCAGGAGGTCGAGCGTGTCGTGCACAGCCATCCGGACGTTCTGCGAGCCGCCGTGGTCGGCATGCCGGACCCCTACTGGTCGGAGGCCGTAACGGCGTTCGTCATCCCGCAGGACGGCCACGGGGTCACCTCCGAGGCGATCATTGCGCACTGCAAGGAGCACCTCGCCTCCTACAAGGTGCCGAAGGCGGTCCACATCGTGGAGGAGCTGCCGGTCGACCCACAGGGCAAGATCCTGAAGCGTCAGCTGCGCGCGACGCCGACGACATGATGTCAGCAGAGCCTGCCGTGCTCAGGCAGACCGGCGTGCGGCGCGAGGAGATCGTCACCGTGGTCGCAGCCGTGTTCGCGCGCAATGCCTACGCCAACGTGGGGCTCCAAGACATCGCCGAGGTCTTGGGAATGCGCGGCCCCAGCCTCTACCACCATTCTCGGTGCTCTCGACCCCGCTGTTTCTCGTGATCCGGGACGCTCCCGTCGGCTTCGCGATCGCGGCGCAGGCGGTCTTCAGCCTCATGCTCGGGGTCCTGGTCTCCACAACGATCGTGGCCATGACCGAGATCTTCCCGACGCAGGTCCGGTCCAGCTCCGCGGCGATGAGCTACAACATCTCGGTCGCGCTGTTCGGCGGCACCGCGCCCTTCATCGCCGTCTGGCTCGTGAACGCCACCGGGACGGCGATCTCGCTGGCCTACTGCCTGATCGCGACAGCGCTCGTCTGCTTGGCCGGCATGCTCGCTCTGCCCGCGGCGGCCCCGTCAGCCGCCCCGGCGCAGGCCGGCCCCGAGGACGGCCCCCCGCACCGAGGTGCCGGGCTGGCCACGCAGTAGGACGCGCGGCCGCCGCTTTCCGGCGGCCGCAAGACCACGCTGTCGAGGATCCGTCACACCGGATCCTCGACACCACCGCAGCACAATGATCAAGGAGGATCGCATGGCTAAAACGATCGAGATCGGCGGCGTGTCCGTCACCCGAGTGATGGAGTGGGAGGGCCTCTTCGCGCCAGGAACCGAGCTCGTCCCGGATAGCGACCAGCAGTTCTGGGAGAGCGAGCGCGAGCTGCTCGTGCCCGACCACTGGGACCCCGAGACCGGCCTGGTGCGCGCCTGCCTACAGACCTTCGTCCTGCGGAGCGAGGGCCGCACGATCCTCGTCGACACCGGCGCGGGCGACGGCAAGGAGCGCCCTTACATCCCGGTCTTCGGGCATCTGGAGACCGGATTCCTGGACCGGCTCGCCGAGGCGGGCGTCCGACCCGAGGACGTCGACGTCGTGGTCAACACGCACGTGCACATCGACCACGTCGGCTGGAACACCTACCTGCACGACCGCGAGTGGGTACCGACCTTCCCGAATGCTCGCTACGTGTTCAGCAAGACCGACTACGAGTACTGGAACCCGGTCAACGGGCACGAGCGCCGGGGAGCGTTCGTCAACCAGAACATGTTCGAGGACAGCGTGCTCCCGGTCTGCCAGGCGGGCCTCGCCGACGCCTGGGAGGGCGACACCCATCGGCTTGACGGGAACTTGACGCTTGAGCTGGCCCCCGGGCACACCCCGGGTCTGTCCGTGCTCAAGCTCGAGTCCGAGGGCGAGCGCGCGGTGTTCGTCGGCGACCTGCTGCACAGCCCTTCCCAGATCCTCAACCCGGACTGGAACAGCTGCTTCTGTGAGGACCCGGCCCGGGCACGCGAGTCCCGGCGAAAGGTCCTGTCGTGGGCCGCGGACAACAACGCCCTGCTGGTGCCCGCGCACTTCGGTGGCCAGCACGCTGCCGAGGTCGTCCGCACCGGCAACGACTTCGCGGTCAAAGGGTGGGCGCCCTTCAAGGACACGGTCGCCTCCTGACGGCCGCAACCCGCTCATCGAAGGAGCAGTCGTGACAGTGATGTTCGATCCGCTCGACCCGGAACAGTTGGCCGACCCGTTCCCGACCTACCGTGCCCTCCGCACTGAGGACCCGGTGCAGCGCATCCCGGTGGGCGGCGGGACGTGGGTGGTCTCGCGGTACGAGGACGTGAAGAACCTCGTCCGCTCGGGAGACGGCCTCATGCAGCCGCCGGGGTTCACCACCCCGACCGAGTTCGCGGGCGGGCCGGCGGAACGGATCTACAAGGGCCTGATGGTGCTCAACGACGCACCGGTGCACACCCGACTTCGCAAGCTCGCTGAGAAGGCCATGACGCGCGGCGCGGTGGAGCGGCTCAGGGCCGACGTCGATGCCGTCGTCGAGGAGTGCGTCGACACCATGCTGGAACGCGGGGAGGCGGACGCGATCACCGACCTCGCGTTCGCCGTTCCGCTGCGAGTCATCTGCGGCATGCTCGGCATCCCGGAGGCGGACCGGACCCAGATGCTGGAGTGGACCCCCGACTTCTTCCGGATCTTCCTCCCCTCGGCCAATGACGCCGAGGGCATCGCAGCTTGCCACCACGCCTGCCAGAATTTCATCGACTATCTCAGTGAGCAGATCGAGTTCCGCCGGCGGACACCGGGCGACGACATCTTCTCGGCGCTCGTGCGGGCCGAGGACGAGGGAGACCGGCTCAACCGCGACGAGCTGGTCGCCACGGTGCTGTCGCTGCTGACGGGCGGCTTCGACACCACGATGGGAATGATCAGCGCGGGCGTCTTCGGGCTCGCTCGGCAGCCGGAGCAGCTCGAGCGCCTGAGCGCCGACCCGGCCG
The DNA here is from genome assembly GCF_012911875.1 of Pseudonocardia bannensis. Taxonomy (GTDB): domain Bacteria; phylum Actinomycetota; class Actinomycetes; order Mycobacteriales; family Pseudonocardiaceae; genus Pseudonocardia; species Pseudonocardia bannensis. The sequence continues at coordinate 40,284 of NZ_JAAXKZ010000039.1, forward strand.
GCGTCGCCAAGTCGGCAGTGGACGAGTTCCTGCGCTGGGAGTCTCCGGTCGGGGTCACCTACCGCCACTACCGGCACGACATCGAGGTAGCTGGGACGACCATCCCCGCCGGAGAACCGATCTGGCTGCTCCTGCTGTCCGCTAACCACGACGAGGCGCAGTTCGACGACCCGGACGGCTTCGACGTGGTGCGGCCGAAGAACCGGCACGTGGCGTTCGGCGGAGCGCATCACTACTGCATTGGCAACCAGCTCGCCCGGTTGGAGGGCGAGGTCGTCTTCCGTGAGATCGGCAAGCGGATCGGCTCGATCGAGGTGACAGGCGATGCGCCACGCCGGCCCAACTTCCAGTTCCGCTCGTTCCTCACCCTGCCGGTGAAGGTCTCGCCTGCGGCGTAGGCCATAAAGCGGGGCCGACGGCGCTGCCGCCGGCCCCGCTTCCCGTCCGGATCGTTCCCTCGCTCCTGCAACGAAGGAGAGACATGACCGCTGCTTCCTCGAGCCCCGCGCTCCGGATCCTCGACGAGAACCCGCTCAAGCTAGGCCTGTTCGGCATGACCGTGTCAGGTGGCATCACCATGACCGACGTCGACGGGGCCTTCGAGCTGAGCTGGGAGTCGACGTTGAGCCTCGCCCGTCAGGCCGACGCGATGGGCCTCGATCTCCTCGTCCCTGTCGCACGCTGGCGGGGCTACGACGGCCGTCTCGACCCGAACGGGCAGAGCTACGAGACCTTCACGTGGGCCGCCGGGGTGGCCGCGTCGACGTCTCGCATCGTGGTGACGGCCACCGCGCACGCTCCGGCACTGCACCCGCTGGTGGCCGCCAAGCAGGCGGCGACGGTCGACGCCATCTCCGGCGGTCGCTTCGCATTGAACGCGGTCATGGGCTGGTTCAGCCCCGAGCTGGACATGTTCGGCATAGATACCAAAGACCACGACGACCGCTACCGCTTCGGCGACGAGTGGATGACCGTCATCGACCGGCTGTGGGCCGAGTCGGAGCCGTTCGACCACGACGGCCGCGCGTTCCAGATGAAGGGGGCAAAGTCCGCTCCGCGGCCGGCTACCCGCCCCCTGGTCCTCAACGCCGGAGCGAGTCCGGCCGGGATCGATTTTTCCGCCCGACACGCCGACGTCAACTTCGCGACGATCATGACCGTCGAGCAGGGCCGCCAGCTCGCCGAGTCCATCCACAAGGTCGCCGAAGGACACGGCAGGCAGGTTCGGGTCATGACCTACGGCACCGTCGTCATCGGGGACACCGAGGCCGACGCACATCGCCGCTACCAGGAGATCCTCGATCACGGTGACGTCGAGGCCGCCCGCAACTTCATGCACTTCCTCGGCCTGAACAGCTCGTCCTTCGAGGCCCAGATCGTCGCCGCGCTCGAAGAGCACTTCGTCTCCAGCGGCGGTGGCTTCCCGATCGTCGGCACCGCCGAGCAGGTCGCCGACCAGCTCGCCGCGATCCACGACACCGGCATCGAGGGCTTCATGATGGGCGGTGTGCCCTACAGCGGGATGCTCAACCGCTTCGACGCCGAGGTGATGCCGCTGCTCAAGGAGCGTGGCTTGCGGGTCTGACAGGGAGCGGGACCGACGACACCCGTGACGAGGAGGCCTCGTGTACATGGTCATGCTCACCTTCAAGAAGAAGGCCGGGCCGTCGCGCGAGGAGTTCATCGACCACTATGTTCGCCGTCCGCGAGTTCGGGCGCGTGTAAGCGGCAGTCGTAGCGACCGACGGAGGCGCCTCCTCCAAGATCGCTGCCGCGGTCACCACGTCCTGCGCCAGAGCGTTGCGGTGCGGACGGTTCGCCCACGCGCTTCTCGTCGACACAGCAAGCCCGACGTCGACGAGCATCGCCTCGCCTTCCGCGAGGGCTACCGGGCACCGTTCCCGGAACTGCTCGACGAAGCGCATCACCCAGGGTGAGATCCCGGCACAGGACACCGGCACCTCAGCCGCCGCCCTCCTCGGGATCATGACCGAAACCCTCGTCCGACCGCTCGGGCAGCTCGGCGAGTAGAAGGCCCCCGACACTTTGACCGCGCAAGTCGTCACGCCCTGGCTCGCCGCAGTCCAGGCCTCGCCGGATCGCGTCGACACATAGGCGTGCCGGTACCTGCACCGGGACCAGGGCCCAGGGGCTGACGGGTCCGCCGACATGCCGCCCCACAGCGCACGTGCTGATGGGCGCCTGGACCGCACGAAGTTCGCTTACTCGCACCCGCTACGAGGACTCGCGGTGGGCGATCCGGCCGGGGCCGCCCGCTCCGGCGCCGACGCCGTGTTCGCCGAACTGCTCGACGGACCAGACACGGTCCTGTCTAGGGAGTTCCAGGGCGGGCGGGACCTGTCCGGCGGGCAGTGGCAGCGCATCAGCGTGGCCCGCGGGCTCTACCGCGACGCCGGTCGCAGGTGGTGGACTGCTCGCAGGTCTCGAGCATGCATGGCTTCCTCTCGGGTCGGACG
>NZ_JAAXKZ010000003.1 GCF_012911875.1 Pseudonocardia bannensis
GGTCACATCGGCACCGGAATCGAGTTCAGCGGCCACCGCTGGGAGGTCAAGGACTCCGGCGGGCAGCGGATCGGCCCGGGCGGCAACGCCTTCGCCGCGGCCGGCGTCCGGGTGGCCGGGGACGGACTGCGCCTCGCCGTGGCGGCCGACGATCGGGTCTGGCGATGCGCGGAGGTGCGGCTTGCCGAGCCGCTCGGCGCCGGCCGACACACGTCGATGTCGTGGGCCGGCTCGACCGGCCCGACCCGAACGTCGTGCTGGGCCTGTTCCTCTACGACGGGGACTCCCCGGAGGCCGCGCACCACGAGGTCGACATCGAGTTCTCCCGGTGGGGCGATCCCGGCGGCCGGGCCGGTTGATTCACCGTCCACCCCGGGGCGTCGCCCCCGCCGAGCCGGCCGAGATCATGGTCTCAGGTGTCCGGTTCGTCCCGTACGGAAGGTGCGGGGCCGCGCGAAGTCGGACATATTTGAGCTCATACGTCCGAACGGAGGAACCATGCCCACGGTTCTGGTGGCGGGCGACGACCGGGACGTGCGCGAGGTCGCCGTGTTCAAGTTGGAGCAGTCGGGCTATGAGGTCATCCTCGCCGAGGACGCGGCGACCGCCCTGGCGCAGGCCCGCAGCCGGCGGCCCGACCTGGCGGTCCTCGACGTGATGATGCCGCGGATGACGGGTCTGGACGTGTGCCGGGCACCGCGCGCCGAACCCGAGACCGCAGGCATCCGGGTCATCCTGCTCGCCGCCCGCGCCCAGGAGAGCGACGTGGAGGACGGCTTCACCGGGGGTGCCGACGACTACCTGACGAAGCCGTTCAGCCCACGGGAGCTGGGCCTGCCGGGTCCGGGCGGTACTCGCCGGGGCGAGCAGCTGACGGTTCCCGAGGCCGTCGTCGTCGACCGGTCGATGCTGGTCGTCGGCGTGACCGGCTCAGCGCCCCGGTCCGTCCGCTGCTGCTCGATCTGGTGGCGGCCGACGAACCGGATCCGCCCGTGATCGACCGGCTCGCGGCGCCGGACGACCGCACCTGGCGCGCCCTGGAACCGGCGGTGGCGTCGTTGCTCGGCGCACTACTGTCCCCGACCGTGGACTGGACCTTCGCCGTGCTGTTCCTGCTCGTCGCCGTCGGGTACGGGCTGGTGCTGTCGCTGGCGGCGCTGGCCGTGGAGGAGTTCTCGTTCCACCGCTACCGCCGCCCCCGCGACCTCATGACCGCGTTCGCCGCGGCGGTCGCGGAGAACCTCGGCCACCGGCAGCTCACCGCGCTGTGGCCGGTGCGCGGCATCCGCGACGCCGTCCGCGGCGGGAAGGCGACCTGGGGTGAGATGACGCGCGTCGGTTTCGGCACCACGCCCGATCACGGGGCGGGCGCAGTGGGGCCGGCGCCCCTCACCGGTTCGATCAGCGGAGCCGCGGAGGTGTGGACCGATGCAGCCCGACGCTGAGCGCCGCGTGCCGGTCGGCGACCGGGACGCGCTACTGGCGGAGTACGGCCTCTCCGAGCTGGCCGGCGAGCCGGACCTGCAGGCACTGGCGGACCTGGCGACACAGATCTGCGCGGTGCCCAACGCCGTGGTCAACCTGATCAGCGAGAGGTGGCAGCACCAGATCGGCGCCGTCGGGTTCACCCCGTCGATCTGCTCGCGCGAGGACTCGATGTGTGCGGTGAGCATGGTGGAGCCCGGCCTGGTCGCGGTTCCCGACGCGCGCCGCGATCCCCGGTTCGCCCGCAGCCCGTTCGTCACCGGCGATGTCGCGAACGTCCGGTTCTATGCAGCCAGCCAGCTCCGCGCCCCGTCCGGGCAGGTGCTGGGAACGCTGTGCGTGTTCGACGACGTCGTCCGCGGCCTCACCGACCAGCAGGCCCGCGGCCTCACCCAGCTCGCGCACCAGGTCGTCGACGTCCTCGAGCTGCGCCGGCGCACCCGGCTGCTGACCGCGGCCGTCGATGAGCTGACCAGGGCCCGCGCCGAGCTGCTGCGGTCCAACGCCGAGCTCACCGCATTCGCGGGGCAGGTCAGCCACGACCTGCGCAACCCGCTGGCCGGCCTGGCCGGGTTCCTCGAGCTGCTGGCCGATCATCCGGCGGTACGCGACGACCCGACCGCCTCCAACCACGTGAAGCGGGCGCTGGCCTCGTCCGGCCGGATGCACGAGCTGGTGGACGAGCTGCTCGCCTACGCCCGGCTGGGCGGCGGGTTGCGGCGGGTGCCGGTCGATCTGCGCGCGCTGCTGGCCGACATGGGCCAGGACTTTGCGGCCACCGGTCTCGCCGAGGGACTCGAGTCCGACGTCGGCCCGCTGCCGACCGTGCTCGCCGACCCCGTCCAGGTGCGTGCTCTCATGCAGAACCTGCTGGTCAACACGGTGCGGTTCCGGCGTCCGGACCGCACGCCCATGCTGCGCATCCGCGCGGAACGGGAGGGCGACCTCTGGCGGATCGAAGTGGCCGACAACGGCGTCGGGGTGCCGCCCGATCGGCGCGAGGACGCGTTCACACTGCTGACGCAGGTGCACGAGCTGGGCGCCGTGCCGGGCGGCAACGGGATCGGTCTGGCCACGTGCCGGCGGATCGTCAACGCCCACGGCGGCAGCATCGGCATCACCGACGGGATCGACGGTGGGGCCGCGGTGTGGTTCACGCTCCCCGACGGCGGCGAGGCCCTCAATGGTGCCCTCAATGGTGCGGCAGGGCCTGCAGGGCGATCATGACCACGCCGAGCGCGGCGGTCACGACGGCCGGGCCGAGCCTCCGCGGACGGGGGCCGGCCGGGTCACGTCGTCGGGGCCGCCTGCTGATCCGCCTGGGGCGTCGCGGCGACCGACCGCCCATGGCCGAGCACCTTCGCCTTGGCCAGCTCGTAGTCGTCCGCCGAGATCGCCCCGCGGTCACGCAGGTCGGCGAGCTTCGAGAGCTCGTCAGCGGTGCTGGCCGTTCCGGCCGACTCCCGGATGTAGCTGCGGAACGCCTGGTCGTTGCGCTCGGCCTGGGCCCGCGCGCGCTCGTTCATCGACCGGCCGCGCGCGATCAGATAGACCAGCGCACCCAGCCACGGGAACACGATGATGAACAGGGTCCACAAGGCCTTTCCCCAGCCGGACAGGTCGTGGTCCCGGAAGAGGTCGCTCAGGATCGCGATGAGCAGCCAGATCCAGGCGAACAGCAGCATGAACCAGAAGATCGACACCAGTACGTCCCACAGCGACATCGCCCACTCCTCCCACTGCAGGGGAGCCCGGAGGGCCCGCAGCCCGGGGGCAGCGTGCGCTCCCGGGCGGGACTATGCCTCACCCGCAACGGGTGACCGCCGGTTGCGCGAAGGCGCAGGCCGACCTCACCGCGACGCGGCCGGTAGACCGTGAGCGCGCGGCGTAGTTCGCCGGAGTCGATCCGGGTCCCACCCGGCCCCACCGCGGCGGGCCACGACGCTCAGTCGCCGCGTTCGCGGTGGTAGGCCTCCCACATGTGCTCGGCGAACCAGACGATCGCCGGGCCGTTGGCGTCGAGCCCGGGAAGCAGCCGGATCGACTCGTACGCGTCTTCCACACAGCGCACCAGCAGGTCGCGTTCCTGGTCCACGGTCGACTTCGTCTGCGTCGTTGTCGACATCCCACGCTCCTCAGGCTCGATCGCACGGTTGCGGTGGGAAGCCTGCCGGGCGGCCCGGACGCCGGGCGTCGGCCCGACGAGGCCAGAACGGCGCCGTGACTCGACCTGCGGAGTCGAGACGCCGGCCCCGTTCGTACCCATTTCCGGGTAGGCGGATCGCGCTGTCGCCCCCGTCGACACCAGCAGCGGCGCCCCCGTGGTGCACCCCGGCTCGTTCTGCGCGGGCGCCGGCACGGTCGGCGTCACCAGGAAGGAGACCGCGATGCGGTGCCAGACCGCCGAGGACGGGCGGTTGCGCCGGGCGAGCGGCTGATTGCGCGCGCTCGCGGCCTCAGCGGGCGCGGGCGCCGGCGGGCGGGAGCCGCCCGGCGCCGAACCAGTTCGCGGGCCGCGGGCCGCCCGGCCGCCCGCCCCGGGCCTCCAGCCGCCGGGTGACCTCGCGGCCGCCCTCGCCGGTCCGGGCCAGCGCAGACAGCGCCAGGTCGCGGTGCTTCGGCTCGTCGGTGCGCCGGAGGAAGCGCGACAGCTCGTGCGCCGCGGTCCGCGAGTCGCGCGCCGCGACCCACGCGGCCAGCTCGGCTTCGGCGACCTCCGCGCGCACCGCGGCCATCCGCACGCACACGTACTCGATGTCCTCGTCGGCGAGCTCGCCGACCAGCGGGGCGTGCACGCCCTGCTCGGTGAGCATCTGGTGGCAGGCCCACAGCCCGATCGGGGTCAACGACACCACCGTCGGGTCCGGGTCGTCGCGCTCGGCGAGCTCGGCGAGGTGGGCGTGGTCGAAGCTCTCCTCGAGCTCGACGGCGCCGAGCAGCTCCAGGGCGTCGAGCAGCGCGGTGACGTCGCGGCGCCACAGTCGCTGCTCGACGTCGCCGGCGAGGTCGTCGACCACGCAGCCGAACTGCTCGTTGACCGCCTCGCGGACCAGCCGGTGGAACAGCTCGACGGGCACCGGGCCGCCGGCTGCGGAGTACAGGTTCAGCCACAGCATCGGGAACGCGTCGCCCAGCGACATGCTGAACAGCGACGGCGACCCGAACACGTTGCTGCCGCCGAAGTGCTCGCCGAGACTGCCGAGGGCCTCGAACGCGCGGCGCCACAGCTCGATCGGGCGGTGCAGCAGGGGGGTGGCGCTCTTCACCGGCACGAGCCGGCGATGGACGATCCGGACGAGCCGGGCCTGCCGTGCCCAGTGCATCAACAGGGAGATCTCGGGCAGGTCGTCGGCCGTGCGGGCGCTGTCGCGGTAGAACTGGTCCAGACCCAGCGAGTCGGCGAGCGCGAGTGCGTCACGCAACCACAGCCGGCCGTCCTTCGTGAGCCGGCGCCCGGCACGGACCCAGCGGGTGAACGCGCGCAACTGGTCGAGCGCGACGCTGCCCTCCGCCGCGGCGACCAGCTCCGCGGCCGTCGGCAGCAGCACCGGTCCGAGCCCCGGGAACGTGTCGCGCTCCGCCTCGGCCCGCCGGGCCGCCTCCTCCCGCGTGATGAAGTCCAGGACGTCGCGGTCGATGTCCAGCTCGCCGGACCGGGCCTGCTCCAGGAACCGCTGCACGGCCAGCACGTCGCCCTTGTCGACGCCGTGGCGCATCATCTGCACGCCCCAGAACTTGCCGAGGTCGTAGTTGCGCTCGTCGGCCAGGGCGTCGAACAGCGCGGGCGTGCTGTCGTCGACCTGGGCGTGCAGCTCGACGACCGGCGCGGAGCGTGAGTCGAGGTGGTCGCGCTCGACCAGCAGGCCGATCAGCGCGTGTAGCGCGGCGGGGATCTCCGCCCAATCGGAGTCGGCCACGGCCACCGCCCGCGGGAACCAGACAGCCAGTGCGTCGGCGATGTGGGCTCGTGTCCAGTGTCCGAGCCGGCCGTCGACGCCGTGCTTGTAGTCGAGGGCGGCAGCGACGAGCGCGGGATCGACCTCGCGCCCGCGGCGCCGGGAACGGGCCAGCACGGCGTTCAGCAGTCGATCCCGGACGACGCTGTACTCCTCATGTTCATGAGGCGCGAAGACCAGGCGCATTCGTTCCACCTTGGCAGTCCGAAGATCGCGACTCGCACGCGGGGGCGGGTGAACCCCTTCCCAGGAGGGGACTGATCGTTCTAGCGTGCGTGTGTCCGTAGTCACATCGACGGGGCCGGCGCCGGTCGGCCACCACCGAGGAGGCCACCGTGCACCCGCACCGTCTGGAACAGCTCGTCGCATCGGTGCCCGCCACGATCGGCCGGGAGCAACGCGCGCGTCTCACGGCACATGCCGACGCGTCCGACAGCTGCCGGTGCCGCATCCAGGCCCTGCGCACGGAGCTGGAGCTGGCGCTCGACGGGCGCGAGGGCTCCGCGTCCGCGCTCGACCTGGCCTGCGAGCTCGACAAGCTCGAGCGCGTGCAACAGCGCGTCGACGGCTGGCTGACCGCGCTGGTCGAGGAGCTCACGCGCACCCCCTACGCCGTGGACTACGGCGACGGCGTCCCCGCCTGAGCTCCCCGTCACAGGCGCACGCCTGCCTCTGCACTCGATCGCGGTCGTCCCGGATTCTCCGAAGATCGCGCGCCTCGCCCGGCCGGGCCGGCCGGCGTCCACGCGCTGACCTGCACCGGCTTCCAGCGGCCGGCGGCCCACCCCGCCGGTGCCCGCTGAACTGGTCCAGGATGGGGGCGGCCGACGGACAGGCCGACATCGACGGAGGGGTCGCGCGTGCGCGCAGTGCAGGTGGTGCGGTTGGACGGGCCGGCGGCGGTCGAGGTGCACGACGTGCCCGAACCGGCCCGGGGTGAGAACGACGTGCTGATCGACGTCCGCGCAGCCGGGGCCAACTTCCCCGACGTGCTGCTGACCAAGGGCCTGTACCAGTACAAGCCCGAGCTGCCGTTCGTGCTGGGCTCCGAGCTGGCCGGAGTCGTCCGCGAGGCACCCGACGGTTCGGCGCTGCGCCCCGGCGACCGGGTCGCGGCCTTCTCGACCTACGGCGGGTACGCCGAGGTGGCCGCCGTGGACTCCGATCGGGTGCTGCCGCTGCCCGACCAGGTGTCGTTCACCGCGGGCGCATGCCTGCCGATGAACTACCTCACTGCCCACTTCGCGCTGCTGGTCCGGGGGCAGCTACGTGACGGGCAGACCGTCCTGGTGCAGGGAGCCGCTGGTGGCGTGGGAACGGCCGTCACCCAGCTCGCCCGGGCGCTCGGCGCCAGGGTGATCGCGGTGGTGTCCTCCGACGCCAAGGCGGAGGTGGCGAAGGCCGCCGGGGCACACGAGACCGTGGCCGTGGACGGCTTCAAGGACGCCGTCACGGAGCTCACCGGCGGCCGCGGGGTGGACCTCGTGGTGGATCCGGTCGGCGGTGATCGCTTCACCGACTCGCTGCGCAGCCTCGCCCCGTTCGGCCGGCTCCTCGTCGTCGGGTTCACCGCCGGGGACATCCCGACGGTGCGGGTGAACCGGCTACTCCTGGGCAACATCGACGTCGTCGGTGTGGCATGGGGTGGCTACGCGCTGGCGCGCCCGGGGTACGTGGCCCAGCAGTGGAACGAACTGCTGCCGCACCTGAGCGCCGGCAGACTCGATCCGCTGATCTCCGAGACGTTCCCGCTGGAGAAGGCCGCCGAGGCCCTCGCGCGGATCGACGAGCGCCGGGTCACCGGGAAGGTCGTGCTGGAGCCCTGAGCCCCGGCCAGGGGTGGTTTCCGGCTGTTTCCGCGCCGCCGGGGCGCGGGTACGGGCACGTAGCGGTGTCGCTCACCGATGACACCGCGCAGGATTTCTCCGGGACGGGAACACGGTGATCGCCTTCTTCTCCAGCCGGTCGGGCCGGCTCCTCGCGCTGCTCGTGGCCGCGCTGCTGGCGGGTGTCCTGATCCTGGGAACGGTCGTGTAGTCCCCACGCCGAAGGAGTGCCATGGATCCGACGACAGAGCCATCAACCGCCCGGGACCAGTCGGCGGGGCCGGACGCCGAGGCGTCGACGGCTACGGCCGCACCGTCCCCGACGGCGCAGCCGGACGCGCCTGGCGGAGAGGGCTCCGGGGGTGCTCGGAAGTCCAAGGGCGATCGGGGAGCCCGCGGGAAGCCGGGTGCGCGGAAGGCACAGGGAGAGCCGGACGCCAAGAGGGCCAAGGGCGCTCGCGGGGACCAGGGGGCCAGGAGCGGGCCGGGGTCGCGAGGCGGGCAGGACGCCGTAGAGGACCGGGGCGCACGTGGCGAGCGGGGTGACCCGGGTGAACCCGGCGCACGGGGCGAGCAAGGGCCACCGGGGGAACGCGGCCCCGCAGGGGAGCGCGGGCCGGCCGGGCCCGGCGGCGAGGCCGGACCGCCGGGAGCGCGTGGAGAGACAGGGCCGCGTGGAGCCGCCGGACTCACAGGGCTGCCCGGCGAGACCGGGCCGCGTGGTGAACCGGGCCTGCGTGGTGAACCGGGCCTGCGTGGCGAGCCGGGTCCGCCCGGTGAGCCGGGGCCGCGTGGTGAACGGGGTCCGCGCGGTGAACCGGGGCCGCCTGGTGAACCGGGGCCGCCTGGTGAACCGGGGCCGCGTGGTGAGCCCGGTCCGCGTGGTGAGCCCGGTCCCGCTGGTGGGCCGGGTCTACGTGGTGAGCCTGGCCCGGCTGGTGAGCCTGGCCCGCGTGGTGAGCCCGGGCCGGCGGGGCCGCCCGGCCCGGCCGGGCGACTGCTCGACGCCGGGGTGATCCTCGCCCCGTTGGTGTCCCTGCCCGCCACGCTCGTCAACACCGCGGTCAGCGTCGCCGACGCCGGGCTCGCCCTGCAGCGAAAGCTGTGGAGGATGGTGCTCCCCGGCTTCGGGTCGGGGGAGGCGGACCGGCGGAGCTGACCGGGCTCCGCAGCGTGCCGTCACCGACCCGTGTCGGTCGGTGACGGTGTTCGGCCGGTGCCGGCGCGGGTAATCGCTTTCGTGATCGCCTTCTTCTCCAGCCGGCTGGGCTGCCTGGGTTCGCTGCTCGTGTCGCTGCTGCTCACGGGTCTGCTGATCCTGCTGCTGTACCTGCTCTGACCGACGCCGGGGCCCGGTCCGGCCCGGGCCCCGGACAGCTCACGGTGACCGGGTTCGCTCGGCGTCGGCCGGTGTGCGTCGCGCGGCCCCGTTCGCCGCCGCCCCGCCCGGACGCGCGGCGACGTCGTCGGCGGACGCCGGCACCTCCTCCTCGGACAACGGCTTGACGTTGAGGAAGAAGTCGTCGCCGTACTTCTGCGTGCCGTAGTCGATGGCCTGCTCCACGGCCTGGACCTGGCGGTTCTCCCGATGCATGAGCGGGTCGTGGCGCAGATCCCTGGTCAAGGCGATGCACAGCAGCACCATGACCAATGCGAACGGAACCGCGGTGATGATCGTCAGGTTCTGGATGCCGGTGAGAGCTGTTCCCTGGCCCTCGCCGACCAGCAGCATGACGGCCGCGATCGCGCCCATCACCGTGCCCCAGAAGACCACGACACGGCGCGAGGGGTGGATCGAGCCGCGTTCGGAGAGCGTGCCCATGACCACCGACGCGGCGTCCGCACCGGACACGAAGAAGATCGCGATGAGCAGCATGGCGACGATCCCGAGGGCCGCTCCGATCGGGTAGGACTGCAGCACCCCGAACAGCTGGGCCTCGGTCGACTGCGACGCGAGGTCGGTGCCGCCGCGCTGGATGTTGATCGCCGCGCCACCGAAGATCGCGAACCAGATCAGGCTGACCGTGCTGGGGATGAGGATGACGCCGGCGACGAACTGCTTGATCGAGCGCCCTCGGCTGATCCGGGCGATGAACATCCCGACGAACGGCGTCCAGGAGATCCACCACGCCCAGTAGAAGACGGTCCAGCTCGACAGCCACGCCGCCATGGCGTCTCCACCGGTGGCAGCGGTCCGTCCGGCCATCTCCGCGAGGTCGGCGAGGTAGTCACCGATGGCCTTGGGCACCAGGTTGAGGATGAGGATCGTCGGCCCGGCCACGAAGACGAAGAAGGCGAGCAGCGCGGCCAACACCATGTTGATGTTCGACAGCCACTGGATGCCCTTGGCGACCCCGCTGACCGCGGACGCCACGAACGCGATGGTCAGCACCACGATGATGCTCACGAGGAGCATCGTCCCGGCCGTCTCGAGGAAGCCGCCCGCGACCAGCCCACCACCGATCTGCAGCGCGCCCAGGCCGAGGGACGCCGCCGATCCGAACAACGTCGCGAAGATCGCCATGATGTCGATGGCCCGGCCCAGCGGGCCCTCGGTGCGCCGCTCGCCGAACAGCGGCGTGAAGGCGGAGCTGATCAGCTGACGGCGACCGCGGCGGAAGGTGCTGTACGCGATCGCCAGCCCGACGACCGCGTAGATCGCCCACGGGTGCAGCGTCCAGTGGAACAGGGTGGTGGCCATCGCGGTGTCGAGCGCCGCATCCGACCCGGGCGGCACGGTGCCGGGGGGCGGACTCGTGAAGTGCGACAACGGTTCGGCGACACCGTAGAACATGAGCCCGATGCCCATGCCCGCGCTGAACATCATCGCGATCCAGGAGATGGTGCGGAACTCCGGCTGCTCCTCGTCGCGGCCCAGCGGGATCTTGCCGTAGCGGCTCAACGCCAGCCAGAGCGCGAACACGACGAAGCCGCTGGCGGCCAGCACGAAGAACCACCCGCCGGCGTTCATCACTCCGTTCAGCACGGCGGTGGAGACGGAGCTGAGCGAATCGGTCGCCAGGACACCCCAGGCGATGAACGCCACGACCAACGCCGCGGAGACGCCGAAGATCCAGCGGTCCACCGGGTTGCGCTGTTCGGCTGCTACGGGACCGGTCGTCCGTAGTTCCGGGCCCTCCGCCGGGTCCGGCCCGGCGGCGTCATGTCCCATTGAGTCGCGCATCGTCATCGCTGGCGGCATCCGGTGGGGTACGGAGCCTTCCTCCTCATCGGTCCCCGGGCGGGAAGCCGGAGCTGCCCGACCGATAGGTGTTCCCCTGGCGAGGCAACGATGCGCCGATGGGGGAAGCGGGTCAACCGGAAGCGACGAGGTCGGTACGGGTCGGTGACCTCGAGCTCAGATGGAGTGGGTCGACACCTGGATGGCGCGGGGTGGCCTCGATGCCGGCGCATGCCGTCCGCCCTCGCCTCCTCTACCCGGCCGGCATCCGACGCAGCTCAGGGAGCGTGCCAGCCCGCGTCGTCGACCCCGCCCGGGACCGGTGCCGCCGGGTCGTACGGGATCCGGGTGAAGACGAACGTCGCGAGGTTGAGCGCGACCGGGTCCAGCCGCAGCGTCTCGCCGGCGAAGTAGCCGTCGAGCCCGATCCAGGTGCCGTCCGGAGCGGGGCGGAAGCGGCTCGATCGGCCGGGGCGGCCGAGCCCGCCGAGGTGCAGCAGGCCGCCGGGGATCGCGCGCAGGACATAGGGCGACGGGCCCCAGAACCAGGGGCCGAGCACCTCCAGCGGTACCGGGGACGCGCTCGGCGCCCACGCGTCGACGACGCGCGGCTCGGCGGCGCGCAGATCGGCGAGCAGGCCCGCCGCCAGTCCACCGTCCAGGCCGCTGGTGGTGTTGGCCAGTGCCAGCGCACCCGTTCCCTCCTCCCGGTCGACCCAGAGCAGGGCGAGAAAGCCGGGCATCGAGCCACCGTGGCCGACGAGGACGGAGCCCTGGTCCGTGCGTTGCACCTGGACGCCGAGCCCGTAGGACACCCATCCGGGCTGGGCCGAGTCGATCCCGGCCGGGACCGTCATCTCCTCGACCGTGGCGGGCGAGAGCACCTCCCCGGTGTCCCCGAGGAGGAAGGCGGCGAGCCGGGCGAGATCGTCCGCCGTCGCCCACAGCTGCCCGGCCGGAGCCATCGCGACCGCGTCGTGCTCGGGTTCGACGTGGAGCACGTCGGCCCACGGATGCACCGCGAAGCCCTGCGCGGCCGCCCCGGACGGCCGGGTCGTGGTCCGGTGCATGCCCAGCGGGCCGAGCACCTCCTCGGTGACGACAGCGCCCCAGGAACGTCCGCGGGCCCGCGCGACCAGCTCCCCGAGCAGACCGAAGCCCAGGTTCGAGTAGTGGAACCGGCGCGCGGCGGGCAGCACGACATCGGACCGGGACAGCTCCAGGCCCGCCAGCGTCGTGCCGGGGGTGCGCTCCCACCACTGACCGGGGCTCTCCGCCCCGGCGCCGGCCAGGTGGGCGAGCAGCTGCCCGATCGTCCGGTCGCCCAGCGGGGTGCCCGGCAGGTGCTTGTCCAGCATGTCGTCGAGGTCGAGCAGGCCTTCGTCGCGCAGCCGCAGCACGGCGATCGCGGTGATCGTCTTGGTGATGGAGCCGATCCGGTACTGCACGTCACGATGGGGTTCGCAGACCTCGCCCCGCGCGGCCGACCACACCAGCTCGTCGTCCCGGACGACTCCGGCCACCAGCGACGGCACCCGCCCGTCGCGCTGCGCACGGGCGGTACGGGCGAGCAGGGTGCGGGCCGTGGCGGGGAGCAGCTCTGTCACGGGCCCCACGCTATCGCCGGGGTCCCGGCCCGGGTGCCCGCAGTCAGAACCTCGGCGGCGAGATGGTCTGCGGCCGCCCCACGAACGCCCCGCGCAGCTCGTTGAGCCAGTGCTCGAGCGGCCGGGCGTTCTCCCCGGTCGACGCGGCGACGTCGTCGGTCACCGTGTCGCACCCACCGTGGCGGATCCAGTCGTACAGCTCGAGCATGCCCTCGCAGTTCCACTCCGGGATGTGCTGCTCGCGCAGCGCGCGGCGGGTCTCCGCAGGAGGCTGGTCGTCGTAGTCGACCTCGCGGGCGAACACGCTCGAGATCCGGGCCGCGACCTCGTCGTAGCCGAGCGACTCCGGGCCGGTGACGACGTGGATCTCCCCGTCCTCGACGGCCGGATCCTCGGCGAGCAGGGCCCGGGCCGCCACCGCGCCGACGTCGCTGCTGGCCACGAAACCGACCCTGCCCTCACCCGCCGGGGCCGAGAGCAGACCGGCGTCGCGGATCGTGTCGGCCAGGTCCAGCAGGTTCTCCATGTACAGGTTCGGTGCGATGTAGGTGACGGGCAGCTCCGCCGCCTCGATGTGCTCGGCGATGAGCCGATGGTTGTGCATGAACCGGACCCTGCAGGACGGGTCGTCGAACCCGTCCCAGGCGAGCTTGACGATGTGCGGGCGGTGCCCGGCCGCGAGCAGCGCGTCGATGAACGTGGTCTCCAGCGCCACCTGCTCGGAGTGGGTCGGGCTCATCAGGAAGACCCGGTCGAACTGCTGCAGCACGACGGCGGGGGGCGGGTCGTCGAGCGTGCCGGTGATGTAGTCGGTGATCGACGGGAGCCCCTGTGCGCGGGCCGGGACCCGGACCATCGCGGTGCTCGGCGCACGCATGTCGGCCAGTTCCTCCACCACGTGGTGTCCGACGAACCCCGTTGCGCCGATGACCAGGATCACCGGAACCGCCCCCAGCCGTGCCAGCGTTCGATCTCCATCCAGCCGGTCACCCGCGGCCGGTCACGGATCTCGTAGACCTTGCCGGTGTAGTGCTGCGCGATCCGGTCGAGGACCGCCAGGTCCGCGTCGTCCAGCAGGGACATCGTGCCCTGCATGCTGACGTGGGTTCCCCAGTCCTGCTCGTCCAGCACGGTCAGCGAGACGCGTGGATCCCGGCGGATGTGGGACACCCGCCGGCGCTGCGCGTCCATGCTGACGACGATCCGGCCGTCGTCCCACAGGTACCAGGTGGGCACGGTGACCGGAGCGCCGTCGGACCGCACGGTCCCCATCACCGCCGGGTTGGGCCACTTGAGCATCTCGACGATCGGGTCGGGCAGCGGTGGCGGGGGCATGGGCTCAGCTCGGTACCTTCTGGCGGGCGCCCACGAACTGCTCGAGGATCGCCGCGCAGAACGCCGGCAGGTCGTAGGGCGAGCGGCTCGTGGTGAACTGGCCGTCGATGCAGACCTCCTCGTCGACGACCTCGCCGCCGGCGTTGCGGATGTCGGTCCACAGGCTCGGCCAGGAGGTCAGTCGGTGCCCGCGGACGGCCCCGACCTCGACCAGGCTCCACGGCCCGTGGCAGATCGCGGCGATCGGTTTGCCGCTCGCGACGAAGTCCCGGACGAAGCCCATGGCGTCGGTGTTGATCCGCAGCCCGTCGGGGTTCACGGTGCCGCCGGGCAGAAGCAGCGCGTCGTAGTCCTCGACGGACGCCTCCGCGACCAGCCCGTCGACCTGAAATGTGCCGGCCGGATCCTTGTCCCACTGTCGTGCCCAGATCTCGCCGGTCTGGACGGACAGCAGGTCGCTCTTCGCGCCTGCCCCGTAGAGCGCACCACGAGGCATCTCCAGTTCGACGCGCTCGACGCCGTTGGTGGCCAGAATCGCGATCCGCTTGCCTTCCAGGTCCTTCATGGTTCTCCTCCGGAGCCGGATGATCGGTCGTTCACGACCCTGGCCGGGGCTGCCCGCGCAGACGACACCCTGAGAGGTCGAACCGGTGCAGGGTGATCCGGCCCGGGGGAGCAGGGTCAGCCCTCGTCGTGGCCGCCGCGGATCGCGCGCTCCAGCAGTGGGGCCATTCGGTGCTCGACGAGCTTGCGCATGACCAGTGCGGTCGTGGTGCGTTCCACGCCCTCGGTGGCGAGCAGTTGCCCGGCGATCCGGTAGAGGTCGTCGGCGTCGCGGGCGACGACGTGCACCAGCAGGTCGGTCTGCCCGGACAGGCCGTGCACCTCGAGCACCTCCGGCACCCCGTCCAGCGCGGCGGCGACCTCGGTGAGCATCCGCTGGGTGACCTGGACGGTGACGAACGCCGTCAGCGGGTAGCCCAGCGCGGCCGGGTCGATGCGGCGCTCGAAGCTGGACAGGGCGCCGCGCTCCTCGAGCCGGGCCAGCCGGGCCTGCACCGTGTTGCGCGACAGCCCGACCCGTTCGGCGAGCGCGAGCACCGTGGCGCGGGGGCTCTCGGTGAGCGCGAGCAGTAACTGCGCGTCGACCGCGTCGACCTCACCGGTGTTGCGCACAATGCCCGTCCCTCCCGAGGTTGCCGATCGGATACTGAGCACTTTGCTCACTCTCGACGCCTCAACTTGTGCAGTGATGATCGTAATGGTGCAGTGACGCGGCAAGTTGCCAGCGTCGGTGCTTCCCGGAGGGTGATCAACATGACCAGTGCGGCCCTCGACCGCGAGAGCGCGAGGCTCGCGGTGCTGCGTGAGGTGGAGCAGCGGATCCTGTGGCTGTCCACGGCGATCATCGACCACGCCAACCGGGTGCGGCCGAACCCGACGGGGTTGAAGGTCGGCGGGCACCAGGCCTCGAGCGCGTCGATGGTGACGATCATGACCGCGTTGTGGTTCGAGCACCTGCGCGCGGGGGACCGGGTGTCGGTGAAGCCGCACGCGTCCCCGGTGCTGCACGCGATCAACTACCTGCTCGGTGAGCTGGACGAGTCGTACCTGACCACGCTGCGGTCCTTCGGCGGGCTGCAGTCCTACCCCTCACGGTCCAAGGACCCGGACCCGGTCGACTACTCGACCGGTTCGGTGGGCATCGGCGCCACCGCCCCGATCTGGGGGGCACTGGCGCGCCGCTACGTGGAGTCGACGGTCGGCGGTGCCGGCGCCGGCCGGCAGTACTCCCTGGTCGGTGACGCCGAACTGGACGAGGGCGCGTGCTGGGAGGCGATCCTCGACCCGATGGTGGGCGAGCTGGGGGAGGTCGTCTGGATCGTCGACCTCAACCGGCAGTCGCTGGACCGGGTCGTGCCCAACATCGGCGCCACCCGGCTGCAGGGCATGTTCGACGCCGCGGGCTGGCAGGTGCTCACGGTGAAGTACGGGCGGCTGTTGCGCGAGCTGTTCAGCCGGCCCGGCGGGGACGCGCTGCGCCGGCGCATCGACGACATGCAGAACCCGGAGTACCAGCGGCTGCTGCGCTGCACACCGGACCAGCTGCGGGAGCGGCTGCCGGGGGAGGACGCGTCGTTGCGGGCGCTGATCGACTCCCTCGACGACGCCACGCTGCACGGCGCCATCCGCAACCTCGGTGGGCACGACCTCGCCGCGCTCGGCGACGCGCTGCGCGCGATCGACGACACCCGGCCCACGGTGATCTTCGCCTACACGGTGAAGGGCTACGGGCTGGCCAGCGAGGGGCACCCGCAGAACCACTCGTCGCTGCTCAATGCCGACCAGTTCGCCGAGCTCGCCGCCCGGGTCGGGGCCGATGTCGGTGCCCCGTGGGCGGCCTTCCCGGCCGGCAGCGAGCCCGCCGAGCTGTGCACCGAGGTCGCGGCCCGGCTGCGCCGCGAACCGGTGACCGCGAACCCGGTGCCCGCGCTGCCCACCGACATCGGGCGTACGCCCTCGGGGAGGGCGACCACCCAGGCCGCACTCGGCCGCACTCTGCTGGACCTGACCCGGGAGGCGCCGGAGGCGGCGCGCCGGGTCGTGACGCTGTGCCCGGACGTGTCTTCGTCGACCAATCTCGGTGGCTGGGTGAACAAGGTCGGGGTGTGGTCGGCGGCGGAGCGGGTCGACTGGTTCGCCGACGACCCGGAGACGATCCTGCACTGGCGCGAGCGGCCCACCGGGCAGCATCTGGAGCTGGGGATCGCCGAGACGAACCTGGTCGGGCTGCTGGGCGAGCTCGGCGCGACCTGGAGCCGGTGGGGGCAGCCGCTGCTGCCGATCGGGGTGCTCTACGACCCGTTCGTCGAGCGCGCGCTGGAGCCCTGGTCGTTCGGGATCTACGCGGGCGGCCAGTCGATCCTGGTCGGCACCCCGTCCGGGGTCTCGCTCGCGCCCGAAGGCGGCGCGCACCAGTCGATCAGCACCCCGTCGGTCGGGCTGGAGCAGCCGGGCTGCATCAGCTACGAGCCGGCGTTCGCGATCGACGTGGAATGGACGCTGCTCGCCTCGCTCGCGCGGCTCGGCCGGCCCGACGGGTCCTCGGCCTACCTGCGGCTGTCCACCCGGCCGGTCGACCAGACCCTCGCCGCGGTGCCGGTCGATCCCGCGGCCCGGGAGCGGCGGCGCCGGCAGGTCGTGGCCGGGGCGTATCCGATCCGCCGCTGCGAGGGGCCGCCCGCGGTGACGATCGCCGCGATGGGCGCGGTGCTCCCGGAGGCGCTCGAGGCGGCCGAGCGGCTCACCGCGCTCGGCACCCCCGCGGACGTGGTGTGCGTGACCAGCGCCGGTCTGGTGTTCGAGGCGGTGCAGGCGCGGGCGGGCCGCGGGGAGGCGGACAGCTGGATCCTCGACGCCGCGTTCCCGGCCCGCCGGGCCGCGCCGATGGTCACCGTGCTCGACGGCCACCCGCACACGCTGGCGTTCCTCGCCGGGATCAACCAGGTGCGCAGCACCCACCTCGGGGTCTCCCGGTTCGGGCAGTCCGGCGATCTCGAGCAGGTCTACCGCTACCACGGCCTCGACACCGACAGCATCATCGGCGCCGCGCTGGACCTGGTCGACTAGCTAGCGGCCCCGGATGTCGCGGTTCGGGGTCGCCGTGTACACGCCGTGGCGAAGCGGCTGGTTGTTCACCTGGGTCTGGGCCGGATTCGCCGGGGACCCACCGCTGGGCGGCGGGGGATGCTCGGCCTGCACGTCCCAGGGGCTGCCGTCCGACGGCCTCGCCTCACCGGATTCGAGAGCCCTCAGTCGCTCCTGGAACACCTGGATGACGGGCAACCGGTGGGCGTGCTCCCGCTCGTACTCCAGGAGCGCGCGCAGTTGGTCGGCCGTCAGCATGCGGATCCGGTGCTTGAGGCCTTCCAGCGGCAGGTGATCGTAATCGGGAATCGGAAGCTGATCGCGGTCGATCATCCCCCGGGGTACCTCGACAGCGAGCCCCGAACCACCGGCCGGGGGACCGCCGCCCGCAGCTCCCCCGGCCGGCACGCGGGTTCAGCTCGGCGAGGCGGGCCCGCCGTTGTCCTCCCCGGGCCCGTCCTCCCCGGGCCCGTCCTCCCCGGGGTCGTTCCTGTCGTCCGCGTCGTCGTGGCCGGCGAGGAACCGCTCGACCTCCGCGGCCAGCTCCTCCGCGCTGGGCAGCTCGCCGCCGAGGCCGAGACTCGACCGCTCACCGCGACCGGCCGCGACCATGTCGTACTGGCGCTCCAGCGCCTGCACCACCTGCGCGACCTCGTCGGATCCGGCCACCTGTGCGGCGATCTCCGCCTCGGTGCGCTCGGCCGCCTGCGACAGCGACTCGGTCGGCAGGTAGAGCCCGCCCGCGAGGCCCGCGTGGTCGAGCAGGGTACGGGCGGCCTGCGGGTACTCCGCGCGGGCGAGGTAGTGCGGTACGTGCACCGCGAAGCCCATCGCGTCGTGACCGGCCTCGCCCAGCCGGAACTCCAGCACGGCCGCCGCGCTACCGGGCACCTCCGCCGTGGCGAACCACGCCTCGTGGCCCTCCGTCAGCTCCCGTCGCGTGCCGTGCGCGGTGACGCCGATCGGACGGGTGTGCGGCACCGCCATCGGGATCCCGGTCAGCGTGATCACCAGCCGGATCCCGAACCGGCGGACGATCTGCTCCAGGGCGGCCGCGAACCGTTCCCACTGGGTGTCGGGCTCCGGACCGGCCAGCAGCAGGTAGGGCGTGTCGCCGGTGTCGGTGACGGCGACGATCTCCAGCGTCGGCGCGTGGTAGGCGCCCCAGTGGTCGGACTCGAAGCGCAGCGGTGGGCGCCGGGAGCGGTAGTCGATCAGCTGGTCGGTGTCGAACCGCACGACCGGGGTCGCGTCACGACCCTCACGCAGTGCCTCCACGGCCAGCCGGCCGGCGTTGCCCGCGTCGACGAACCCGTCCAGCGCCACCAGTAGCACCGGGTCCGCCAGCTGCGGGGCGCCCGCCTCCACCCGGTAGAGCCCCTCGGGATCCAGCACCACAAACCTCCGGCCGTCGACGTTCCTCACGTGCACCCGTCCGGGCAACGTGAAACTCCACGCACAGCTTCCCGTTCCCTCCGGGAATCGCGCACCATGGTGATCCTATGGATGTGCAGCGTCGCCGGTGGGTCGTCTGGTCGGTCGGGCTGTTCGCCTACCTCATCGGCGTGATGCACCGGACCTCGTTCGGTGTGGCAGGTCTGGACGCTGCGGATCGCTTCGGCGCCGCCCCCGCGGCGCTGTCCGGCTTCGTCGTGCTGCAACTGCTGGTCTATGCCAGCCTCCAGGTGCCGGTGGGGGTGCTGCTCGATCGCTACGGTGCGCGGCGGCTGGTGATCGCCGGCGCACTGACGATGACCGCGGGACAGGTGCTGCTGGCGCTGGCCACGTCGCTGCCGCTGGCCATCGCCGCGCGGGTGCTCGTCGGCGTCGGCGATGCCCTGACCTTCATCAGCGTGCTCTCGGTGGTCACGGCGTGGTTCCCCACCCGGCAGGTGCCGCTGATGACACAGCTGACCGGCCTGCTCGGGCAGCTCGGCCAGGTGCTCAGTGCCGTCCCGCTCGCCGCGCTGCTGCACGGACCCGGTTGGACCCCGGCGTTCCTGTCGGCGGCGGGCATCGGGATCTTCGCCGCGGCCACCGTCGCCGCGGTGTTCCGCAACCGCCCACCCGGCGCCCCGGCGCCACCGCCGGCCCCGTCCCCGAGGGAGATCATCGACGGGCTGCGACTGTCCTGGTTCGAGCCCGGCACCCGGCTGGGCCTGTTCACGCACATGGGCACCCAGTTCTCGGGCATGGTGTTCGCGCTGCTCTGGGGTGTGCCGTACCTGGTCGCGGGCCAGGGGATGTCGTCCGGGGCGGCGAGCGCCCTGCTGACGTTGTTCGTCGCGGTCGGCGTGATCGCGGGGCCGCTGTTCGGGGAGTTCACCGCGCGGCACCCGATGCGCCGGTCCTGGCTGGTGATCGCGGTGATCGCGGTGACCGCGGCGTGCTGGACGTCCGTGCTGCTCATCCCGCCGCCCGCGCCGCGATGGCTGCTCGTGGTGCTCGTCGTCGTGCTCGCGCTCGGGCCGCCCGGCTCGATGATCGGCTTCGACTACGCCCGCACGTTCAACCCCGGGCACCGGCAGGGCACCGCGGTCGGCATCGTCAACGTCGGCGGGTTCACCGCCTCGCTGCTGGTCACGCTCGCGATCGGGGTGCTGCTCGGTGTCGCCGGCCCGGGTGGGGCCGGCAGCTACACCCCGGAGGCGTTCCGGGTGGCCTGGACGATCCAGTACGTGGTGTGGGCGATCGCGCTGGTCGGCGTCGTCGTCGCGCGCCGGCGGGCCCGGCGGAAGATGGCCGAGGAGGGCACGGTGGTGCCCCCGCTACGCGAGGCGCTGGCCGCCCGCCGGCGGGCCCGGCGCGACCGCGCCGGCACCGGGTCGCGCCGCCCCGGCTGACCCGGCCGGCTGCAAGTCGGGGCGGTGGGTTCGTGGACGGACCCGAACCCGGGTGGAGCAGCGGCACGCTCACGGCTCGTACCTGCGGCCCCGAGATGATCACTCGTTAGTGATAACCACTATCGTTACCGTAGTCATCAACGAGGGATCAGGGGGACCGGTGCGGATCGCGTTCGTCGGCAAGGGCGGCAGTGGCAAGACCACGATGGCGTCGCTGTTCACTCGCTACCTGGCCGAACTCGGTCACCCCGTCCTCGCGATCGACGCCGACATCAACCAGCACCTCGGCCAGGCTCTCGGCGCCGAGGGCGCGCCGCCGCGACCGCTGGGCGCGGACCTGGCCTGGCTCAAGGACCACCTGCGCGGCACCAACCCGCTCATCCCGTCGGCCGAGTCGATGATCAAGACGACGCCGCCCGGTCCCGGTTCCCGGCTCCTCGACCTCGACCCCGACGGTGAGCTGCTGCGCCGCTACGCCGGGACCGTCGGCACGATCCGCTACCTCGTCACCGGCGAGTTCGACGAGGACGACATCGGCGTGTCCTGCTACCACTCCAAGACCGGCGCGGTGGAGCTCTACCTCAACCACCTCATGGACGGCGCCGGCGAGTACGTGGTGGTCGACATGACCGCGGGCGCCGACGCGTTCGCCTCCGGGCTGTTCACCCGTTTCGACCTGACGGTGCTGGTCAGCGAGCCGACCCGGCGCGGGGTCGGCGTCTATCACCAGTACGCCGAGCACGCGGCCGGGCACGGCGTCGCGCTGCGGGTCCTCGGCAACAAGGTCTCCGACGCCGCCGACGCCGACTACCTGCGCGAGCAGGTGGGCGAGGCGCTGCTGGGCCTCCTCGGGCAGTCGGCATGGGTGCGCTCCGCCGAACGCGGCGAGCCCGCCCCGCTGTCGCGCCTGGAGCCGGAGAACCTGACCGTCCTCGGTTCCGTGCTGAGCGCCCTGGACTCCCGGCGGCGGGACTGGGCCGGCTACCACCGCAAGACCATCGAGTTCCACCTGCGCAACGCCGCCGCCTGGGGCAACCGGGCGGTGGGGGCCGATCTCGCCGCGCAGATCGCCCCCGACTTCGTGCCTGGTCCGGGCGTCCTCGCCCGCTGACCCGAATCCCAGCAAGATCGCAGGAGGTTCCATGTCCCTCGACGTCCCCACCGATGTCCTGGTCGCCGCCGAGCGCGGCGAGCTGGACGACGCGCAGTTCGTCGCCGTCGTCCGTGACTCGCTGCCCTACGCCTGGCAGGTGATCGGCGCCGCCGCCGAGGACCTGTCCGAGCGGCCGGCTGCCCCGTTCGGCGAGCACGAGGTCCCGCCGCCGGACGAGCAGGCCCGCGGGCAGCTGCTGCGCGCGCTGGCCAGCAACGCCATCCGTGGTGCGCTGGAGCGGCACTTCGGCGTGGTGCTGGCGTTCCAGAACTGCCACCGGGTCGCGGCGTTCAAGCCCGAGGCGGTCGACTCGACGATCTACCGCGAGTTCATCTCGCCGCGGGGTCAGGTCCTGAACCAGTCCCCGGAGCTGCGCGACTGCTGAGCTCGAGCTGACGGCGGCCCCGGTGCACGGCACCGGGGCCGCCGTCGTTCCCGCGGCTCGTGAGCGGCGGGGTGCTACTCGGCGAGCAGGCGGTAGATCGACTTACGGGCGTCGGCGAGGGTGGCGGTGGCCGCCTCGACCTGCGCGGGGGTGCCGGTGGCCATCACCTGCATCACCGCGGCGTGCAGCTGGCCCAGCTGCTCCCACAGCTCGGTGGCGTCGTCGTCGGCATCGCGGCCGACCGAGGCCCAGACCCGGTCCAGCTCGTCACGGTGTTCGGCGACGTAGCGCGTGCCCTCCTCGGTCAGGTGCACGATCCGGCGGCCGTCGCTCTGCTCGATGCGCACCAGGCCCTCGTCCTCGAGCTGGGAGAGCGTCGGGTACACCGAGCCCGGGCTGGGCCGCCACGCGCCACCGGAGCGCTCGGTGATCTCCTGGATGATCTCGTATCCGTGCCGCGGCTGCTCGGCGACCAGTGCCAGCACGGCCAGCCGGACGTCCCCGCGGGACGTGCGGCGGCCACGCCGGCTGCGGGGGCCGCCGAAGCCGCGGGGTGGGAACGGAGGCGGGAAGACGGGCCCGAAGCCCGGGCCGAAGCGGGGTCCGCGACGGCCGCGGCGGCCGGGGCCGCCGCGGGGGCCCGCATGCTCCTCGGGGCCGTTCTCCTCGCCCGCGGGCGGCCCGTCCGCCATCGCGGCGTGGGCGGCGGCATGCGGGCCCCGGTGGTGGCGGTGTCCGTGGTGGCCGCCGAAAGGCCGTCCGCCGAAGGCGGACCATCGCAGGTCCCATGCGGGATTCATGGCGTTCATGGTGGGTCTCCTTGACCGTCGTCTCGTGACGAGCCCCTTTCTCGATCGGCTCGCGTACCATCACGATATATCGGTAACGAGCGAACGCCAAGGGTCGGCGCAGCGGCGCCCGGACTCAGTTCTCGTGCCAGCGAGGGGAGGTGGTGCGGGGCGGGAGCAACCGGGCCGGCACCCGGACCAGGTGCGGCCCCCCTGACCGCAGCGCGCCGGCGAGCACCTCGGACAGTCCCTCGGTGATCGCCGGGACACCGGTCGCCGGCAGCCCGAACGACGCGGCGAGCGCCAGGAAGTCGGGCGTCACCAGGTCGACCCCGGCGCGCCGGGTCCCCGCCTGGTCCTGGTCGTAGCGCAGCATCCCGTAGCCGGCGTCGTCGACGACGAGCACGGTGACCGGCAGCCGTTCCTGCACCAGCGTGGCCAGCTCACCGAGCCCCATCATCAGCCCGCCGTCGCCGCACACCGCCAGCACCGGAGCCCCGGTCGCGGCCGCGCCGAGGGCGGCGGGCAGCCCGAACCCCAGGGTGCCCCAGCCGACCGGGTAGGCCAGCCCGCGCGGCACCGGGACCTCGGCGTATCCGCCGACCCAGTAACCGGCCACGGCCATGTCGCAGACGAGCATCGTGTCGCGGGTGCGGGCCGCCGCGACGGCGTCGAGCAGGCCGACGGCCTCGCCGGTCGCCCGGTCCGCCCGCAGCCGATCGAGGACCTGCGTGCGCAACCCCGGCCGGGCCCAGCCGGCCTGCTCGGGGACCCGGTCGAGCAGGCCGGCCAGGGCCTGGTCGAGCCCGCCGGTCACCGCGACGTCGGCGGTCCACTCCGGCGGATCGGCGGGCGCGACCGGGTCGACGGTCACGAGCCGGGGCGGGCGCGGCATCGTCCAGTTCCGGGTGTTCATGCCGTCGAGGTCGCCCCCGACGGCGAGCAGCACGTCCGCCGAGCCGATCAGCGCGGCGACCTCCGGCTCGTGCGGGGGGACGCCGAGTGCACCGGGGCAACCGCGGGCCTGATAGCTCGTCACCAGCGGCGCCCCCAGCCGGTCCGCCAGCGCGGCGAGCGGTCCGGCGGCGTCGACGGCCGCCCCACCCGCCCACGCCACGACGCGGGACCCGGCCAGGAGCGCGGCGGCGGCGTCGAGGTCGGCGGGCTCCGGGTCCACGCCGGCGGGCGTGGACGCGACGAACGTCCCCGGCGCGGTGTCCACCACGGCCAGGTGGCCGGGCCTGGAAACGGCCGGCGTCCCGGGACCGTCCTCCTCGCCGGGCCCGTGGGCGGGTGGGGACATGACGGCTTCCGCGCCGAGCACGTCGGCGGGCACGTCGACGTACACCGGCCCCCGCGGCTCCCTCAGCGCGCAGGCCGCCGCCGCCGCGACATCGCGCAGCGCCTCGGCCGGCGTGCGCGGGGTGAACACCGCCTTGGCCAGCGGGGTGAACAGCGCGGCCTGGTCGCGGGACTCGTGCAGCACGCCGCGCAGCCGCCCGGGCCGGCGCAGCGCCTGCGGAATCTCCGAGGCCACCAGCACGACGGGGGAGTGCGCGGCGGCGGCCTCGCCGAACGCGGCGACGGTGTTGGCGGCACCGGGCCCGGTGGTGACCACCGCGGCGCCGAGCCGCCCGGTGCGCCGCGCCCACCCGTCCGCGGCGTACACGGCGGCCTGCTCGTGGCGCACCACGACGGGCACCCGCTCCGGTTCGTGCCAGAACGCGAGGTTGTGCACGCCCGGCAGCCCGAACACGGTCGACGCGCCGTGCGCCGCGAGGGCATCGAGGACCTGTCCCGCCACGTTGCGTTCCGCCACGCCCGGAGACCCTACGGGCCGCTGGGCCGGTCCCGGCTGCGCAGCACGCGGGAGATTCCGAGCGCGGCGGTGCGCACGGCCGGCGCCAGTCGCGCGGTGTCCATCCGGTTGGCCCAGCCGGTGATCGACACGGCCGCGACGGCGAGCCCGTCGGCGTCGAGCACCGGGGCGGCCACGCACGCGATTCCGACCGCCGACTCCTCGTGCTCCTCGGCCACCCCGTTGCGGCGCACCGCGGCCAGTTCCTGGTCGAACAGCCCCGGGGCCACGACGGTCCGGGGCGTGCGCCGACGCAGCCCGGCCGCCAGCACCGCGGCCAGCCGCTCCGGCGGGCCGAACGCGAGCAGCGCCTTGCCGACCCCGGTGCAGTGGGCCGGCATCCGCCCGCCGATCCGGGACGCCACCGGTGGGCCGCGCCGGCCGTCCAGTTTCTGCAGGTAGACCACGTCGATGCCGTCGGGAACGGCGAGATGGACGGTCTCCAGGGTGGCTTCGAACAGGTCGGCGAGGAACGGCGCGGCGGCCTCGCGCAGTCCGCGTTGCAGCGGCGCGAGGGTACCGAGCTCGAACAGCCGCATGCCGAGCCGAACGCCCGTCGGAGTGCGCTCCACGACGTCCCACACGGCGAGCTCGCCGAGCAGCCGGTGCGCGGTCGCCTTCGGGATCCCGGTGCGCCGGCACAGTTCGGCGAGGCTCAGCTCCGCGTCGCCGGGCCGGAACGCGGTCAGCAGGGTCAGTGCTCGGCCGAGCACCGAGTTCGGGACGGTGTCCCGTTCAGTGGAACGCACGCGACCATCTTGGCGAGGTCGCGGAAGCGCCGTCCACTCCGGTCCCTGGCTCTCCCGCCACCGCGCTGGCAGGGTGGGCGATCATGCATCCGAACCGCGCCCGAGTCCTCGCCGCCGAGATCGACGCCGCACATCTCCGGCGCCGGCTCCTCGACGCCGATGCCGACGGTCGGGACCTTCCCGATCTCGCCGCGGCCTATGCCGTGCAACGCGAGCTGACCGCGCTGCGCACCGCCCGGGGTGCCCGCCGGATCGGCTGGAAGCTGGGCTACACCTCGGCGGCGATGCGCGAGCAGATGCGCGTCGACGCGCCGAACCTCGGGCCGCTGCTCGACTCCATGCTCGTCCCCGACGGCGGCGCGGTCCCGGCCCACCTCGTGCACCCGCGGGCGGAGCCGGAGATCGCGGTCCGGATCGGGGCCGACGGCGAGCCGGTCGAGGTGCGTGCCGCGCTGGAGATCGTCGACTCGGTCTGGCGGGACTACTGGTTCACCCTCGAGGCCAACACCGCCGACGGATCGTCGGCGGCCGGGGTGGTGCTCGGTCCGGTGCTGCCCGCCGACGGTCTCGATGTGCTGGCGGTGCAGGTGCGGCGCAACGGGGAGCCGGCCGGCCGGGGCAGCGGCGCGGCCGCGATGGGCCATCCGTTCACCGCGCTGCGCTGGCTGGCCGGCGAGCTGCCCCGGCGCGGTGAGCGGCTGTGTCCCGGCGACCTGGTGATCACCGGCGGGCTGACGGCGGCCGTCCCGATCGAGCCGGGTGACGAGATCGCGGCCGTGTTCGGTGACGGCACGGAGGTGCGGGTCCGCCGCCCGTGAGCGGGCACGCCGTTCGACAGCGCGGTCCGCCCACGGGTGGGGATCACGTACGTTTCGCTGGTCGGAACATCAGGGTTCCCCGCTGCCGTGGCGGCTGCCAGCCTCGATGACCATGAGCACCGTCGCCGCCATCGTCGGGCCGGGCAACATCGGCACCGACCTGCTGGCCAAGCTGCAGCGCAGCAGCGCGATCGAAGTCGCCTACATGGTGGGCGTCGTCGAGTCCGACGGCCTGGCCCGCGCCCGGGAACAGGGCATCGCCGCCAGCGCCGAGGGTGTGGACTGGCTGCTGCGCCAGGACCCGCTTCCGGAGATCGTCTTCGAGGCCACCTCGGCCAAGGCGCACCAGGCCAACGCGCCCCGCTACGCCGAGGCGGGCATCCAGGCCGTCGACCTGACCCCGGCCCATCTGGGCCCGATGGTCTGCCCGCCGGTGAACCTGCGCGACCACATCGCCGCCCCCAACGTCTCGATGATCACCTGTGGGGGGCAGGCCACCATCCCGATGGTGCACGCGGTCTCGCGGGTCACCCCGGTGCCCTACGCGGAGATCGTCGCCTCGGTGTCCAGCCGGTCCGCCGGACCGGGCACCCGCGCCAACATCGACGAGTTCACCCACACCACCGGCCAGGCCGTCGCCGAGGTCGGTGGCGCCGAGCGCGGCAAGGCGATCATCATCCTGAACCCGGTCGAGCCGCCGATGATCATGCGGGACACGGTGTTCTGCATGATCGGCCCGGACGCCGACCACGGCGCGATCACCCGCTCGATCCACGAGATGGTGGCCGAGGTGCAGCAGTACGTGCCCGGTTACACGCTGCGCGCCGAGCCGCAGTTCGACGATCCGCAGCCCTCGTGGGGCGGCAACGGCCGGGTTGCGGTGTTCCTGGAGGTCAAGGGCAACGGCGACTACCTGCCGGAGTACGCCGGCAACCTCGACATCATGACGGCCGCGGCCGCCCGCGTGGGCGAGCTGATGGCCCACGCCAAGCAGGGGGTCACGGCATGAGCGAGCGGATCATCAGCACCGGCAGGCCGGAGCTGCGCCACGACGTCCGGATCACCGACACGACGCTGCGCGACGGCAGCCACGCGATGGCGCACCAGTTCACCGAACAGCAGGTGCGCGACACCGTGCGGGCGCTGGACCAGGCCGGTGTCGAGGTCATCGAGGTGACCCACGGCGACGGCCTCGGCGGCTCGTCGTTCAACTACGGGTTCTCCCACACCGACGAGATGACGCTCATCGCCGCGGCCCGTGAGGAGGCCCGGCAGGCCAAGATCGCGGTGCTGCTGGTGCCGGGCATCGGCACGGTGGAGGATCTCAAGCGGGCCCGCGACGCCGGCGCGGACATGGTCCGGGTGGCCACGCACTGCACCGAGGCCGACGTCTCCCCGCAGCACTTCGCGGCTGCCCGCGAGCTGGGCATGGAGACCGTCGGGTTTCTCATGATGGCCCACCGCACGCCGCCGGAGAACCTCGCCAAGCAGGCCAGGATCATGGTCGACGCCGGCTGCCAGGCCCCGTACGTCACCGACTCCGCGGGCGCGCTGCTCATGCACGAGGCCAAGGCCCGGTTCGAGGCGCTGGTCGCCGAGGTCGGCGACGAGGCCTGGGTCGGCTACCACGGCCACCAGAACATGAGCATGGGTGTGGCGAACTCGGTGCTCGCCTACGAGGCGGGCGTGCGCTACATCGACGGGTCGCTGTGCGCGCTGGGCGCCGGGTCGGGCAACTCGCCGACCGAGGTGCTCGCCGCGGTGTTCGACCGGTTGAACATCGACACCGGCCTCGACGTGCTCGGGCTGCTCACCGCGGCCGAGGAGGTCGTCCGGCCGTACCTGCACCGCTGGCCGAAGATGGACCGCAACGCGATCGTCCAGGGCTGGGCCGGGGTCTACTCGAGCTTCCTGCTGCACGCCGAGCGGGCCGCCGAGCGGTACAAGGTGCCCGCCCACGAGATCCTCGCCCGCTGCGGCGAACTCGGCCTCGTCGGCGGGCAGGAAGACATGATCATCGATGTCGCGATCCAGCTCGCGGCGGAGCGGGAGCAGGGATCGTGAGCCGGCCGTTCTTCGGACACATCATCGACGGCGAGGAGGTCGAGTCGGCCGACGGTGCGCGGTTCGACTCGATCGACCCGTGGACCCGGGAGCCGTGGGCCGAGGTGGCCCTCGGTGGTGCGGCGGAGGCCGACCGCGCCGTCACCGCGGCGCGCCGCGCCTTCGACGAGGGCCCCTGGCCGCGGATGGGCTTCGCCGAGCGCGGGGCGCTGATCCACAGGCTGGCCGACCTCATCGAGGCGCACGCCGCCGAGCTCGCCCTGGCCGACTCCCGTGACATGGGCAAGCCGGTGGCCGACGCGAAGGGCAAGGACGTTCCGCGCACCGCGCAGAACTTCCGGTTCTTCGCCGACCACGCCCGGCTCGCGATGGCCGAGACGCTGCCGATGGACACCGGTCACCACGCCTACACCCGCTACGAGCCGGCCGGGGTGGTCGCGGCGATCGCACCGTGGAACTTCCCGCTGATGCTGGAGTCCTGGAAGGTCGCGCCCGCGCTGGCCTGGGGCAACACCGTCGTGCTCAAGCCGGCCGAGGACAGCCCGGCGAGCGCGACGATCCTGGCCCGGCTCGCGCTCGAGGCCGGCATCCCGCCCGGGGTGTTCAACGTGCTGCACGGCTACGGCCCCGAGTCCGCCGGCGCGGCACTGACCACCGACCCGCGGGTCGACCGGATCACGTTCACCGGCGAGTCCGGCACCGGTCGGATCATCACCGGCGAGGCGGCGAAGAACCTCACCCCGGTCAGCCTGGAGCTGGGCGGCAAGGGCGCCAACCTGGTGTTCGCCGACGCCGACCTGGACATCGCCGTCGACTGGTCGATCAAGGCGATCTTCACCAACGCCGGGCAGGTCTGTCTGGCGGGCAGCCGGCTCTACGTAGAGCGCACCGTCCTCGAGGAGTTCCTCGACCGGTTCGTCGCCGCGGCGGAGAAGCTGGTGATCGGTGACCCGCGCGATCCGGCCACCCAGATCGGCCCGCTCGCGTCGCAGACGCACTACGAGAAGGTGCGCGGCTACGTCGAGAACGCCGCGGGGAAGATGCTCACCGGCGGCCTGGGCGACGGGTGGGTGGTCAAGCCGACGGTGATCGTCGACGCTCCCGCCGACTCCGCCGTCCAGTGCGAGGAGATCTTCGGCCCGGTCGTCACCGTGACCCCGTTCGACACCGAGGCCGAAGCCGTGGCCGCGGCCAACGACTCGCCCTACGGGCTCAACGCGATGGTGTTCACCGAGAACCTGTCGCGGGCGCACCGGGTCGCGGCGCAGTTGCGGGCCGGCACGATCTGGACCAACTGCTTCTTCATCCGCGACCTGCGGGCGCCGTTCGGCGGGTTCGCCGACTCCGGGTGGGGCCGCGAGGGCGGCAACTTCAGCCGGGAGTTCTTCACCGAGCCCAAGGCCGTGGTGATGGCCATCGCGACGTGAGTCGTGCGCGGCCGGTGGTGCCGGCGGTACCACCGGCCGCGACCGGCCCATCGGCGTCCGGGGTCAGCGCGGGGCCCCGGAATTGATGCCGCAGCGCTGCTGGAGCTGCCCCGGCAGCCGCTGGCCGATCTCGATCAGCGCGGGCTCCTGGAGCCGCTGCGTGTACTCCTGGCTGCGGCCCAGCGAGGCCGGGTCGCCGCCGTTCGCCTCGAGGATCTCGAGCTGCAGGTCCGCGAGGCCGCTCAGCGTCTCGAAGTCGGCCCGCAGGTCCGTCGGCGCGGCGCCGACGACCTCCTGGTTGGTCCGGCGCACCGTGTCCGCGACGTTGCCGAACTCCTCGGCCGGCGCGCCACCGCTCTGGGCGAGGGTGGCCAGCACCTGCCCCGCATCCATGTTGGCCTTCACCGCCACGCAGAACGGGCTGCCCGCATCCGAGGCCGCGGACGTCGCGGCCGTGTCGGCCGACGGGTCGTCACTCTCGGTGGTCGATCCGCCGCACCCGGTCGCCGAGGCGAGCACGGCGGCGAGCAGTACGGCGCGCAGCTGCAGGCGCATCGGCGGATCTCCAGGTCATCGGGGGAGAGCGGACAGCTGAGGACCCTAGGGCAGCCCCCTGAGAGAGCTCCGCCACAGGTCCGGGAACAACCCGAGGCGCCGGTTCGTCCTATCGGTGAAGTCTGGGGCCGTGGACGAGACCGGAGGAGAGGACGGACATGCTGAAGGTGCTGGGAGTCCTGCTCGTCGTGTGGATCGCGTTCTCACTGATCGGCGCGGTCTTCGAGTTCCTGGCCTGGGCGGTGGTCGTCGGCGGGGTCGTGTTCCTCGGGGCGGCCGCCTACTCCGCGCTGACCAGCAGGTCCGGCCGGCGGGCGATCCGCTGAGCGGGAACGCGGGCGCCTGCGCCCGGGGTGAGGAGTGACGTGGCAGTGACGTTCAGCCCCCGCCGGCTCGCGGCGTTCCGCGCGCTGTGGCGGGCGATCATGCAGAGCCGCCGTCCCGGCGCGCCCGGTCTCGGGGACCGGCTGCGGGCACTGCCCCGGATGCTCGGCGGCGCGGTCAGCGGTCGCTACCCGGAGATGACCCGGGGGCGGCTGGCCCTGTTCGTGCTCGCCGTCGCCTACCTCGTCTCGCCGGTCGACATCGTGCCGGAGGCGGTGCTCGCCCTGCTCGGGCTGGCCGACGACGCCGTCGTCGCGCTCTGGCTCGGTGGCGCGTTCCTGGGCGAGACGCAGCGCTTCCTGGACTGGGAGCGGTCCCGGGCGATGATCGTCGAGCAGGCGCCACCGCTCTGACCCGGTTCTCCCTGCGGCGAACGCGTCGGTTGGCGGCTGCGGCCTCGCTGCCTAGCGTGGCCGCATGCCCATCGTCACCGTCCACCTCGTCGAGGGTCAGCACACCCTGGCACAGCACGAGCGGTTGCTGACCGAGCTCAGTGCCCGCTACGCACAGGTGCTCGACTCCCCGATCGAGCGGGTGCGGGCGCTGATCACGTTGCACGGGCCGCAGGAGTGGGCCACCGCGGGCGTGCCGGCGGCCGCCACGCCGGCCCCGGCGCCGTACTTCACCGCGTTGGTGCTGGAGGGCCGGCCGGTGGAGCAGCGGCAGCGGCTACTGGCGGAGTTCACCGACATCATCGTCGAGGTGCTGGGCGTCGAGCGGGGTGCCGTGCGGGGGCGGATCATCCGGATCGACCCGGAGGACTGGGGGATCGGCGGGGTGCCGGCCGGCGCGGCCCGACGGGCGGAGATCGAGGCCCGCGCGGGTCGTTCTGCGGGGGAGTCTCGCGTGCCATCATGAGGGGACCGGACCCGGGGGGTGGGGATGGTGCCCGACGCGGTCGCTCCGCGCTCGTCGTCCCCCCTCGAGGTGCGCGTGGGCCGACAGCGCTGGGTGGTGGCCCCCGGAGAGTCGGTCACGATCGGTCGCGACGCCGCGGACGGTGTGCAGATCGCGGACGAGCAGGTCTCCTGCCGGCACGCCGTCGTCGAGCCCACCGCCGCAGGGTGGCTGCTCGTCGACCACAGCCGCGGTGGGTTGTTCCTGGACGGGCGGCGGATGCAGCGGGTGCTCGTCACCGGGCCCACTGCCGTCTGCCTGGGCGATCCGGTGGAGGGTGTCCAGGTGTCGATGGCGCCGGTCCGGTTCCCGGGAACGGCCTCGCCGTCCCCGGCGGCGCCTCCGACCCACGCCCGCATGTCGGGGGTGCACCACCTCCCCGCGGCCCGCACGACGATCGGACGGCTGGCCGACAACGACGTCGTCGTCGACGACCTGCTCGTCTCCCGCCGGCACGCCCTCCTGTACCGCGGCGCCGCGGGTTGGCGGGTCCGGGACCTGGGCAGCGCCAACGGCACCTACGTCGGCGGGCGGGCCGTCACCGACGCCGCGATCGCCGACGGCGACCTGATCGGTATCGGGCACGCGCTGTTCCAGCTCACCGGCGATCGGCTCGTGGAGTACGTCGACAGCGGCGAGGTCGACATCGTGGCCCGCGACCTGGTCGTGACCCGCGGGGGCCGGCGGCTGCTCGACGCCGTCGGATTCCACCTGCCGGGCGGCTGGCTGCTGGCGGTGCTCGGCCCGAGCGGCTCGGGCAAGTCGACGCTGCTCGGCGCGCTGAGCGGGACCCGGCCGGCCGACTCGGGCGAGGTCCGCTACGGCGGGCGAGACCTCTGTGCCGACTACGACGAGCTGCGGCAGCGGATCGGGCTGGTGCCGCAGGACGACATCCTGCATCCGCAGCTGAGGGTGCGCCGCGCGCTGTCGCACGCGGCCCGGTTGCGTTTCCCCGCGGACGTCCCGGCCGCCGACCGGGATCGGCGCATCGAGGAGGTCCTCGCCGAGATCGGGCTGACCGAGCAGGCCCACCAGCGCATCGACAGCCTGTCGGGAGGCCAGCGCAAGCGGACGAGCGTGGCCCTCGAGCTGCTGACCCGGCCGTCGCTGCTGTTCCTCGACGAACCGACCTCCGGCCTCGACCCCGGCCTGGACAAGCAGGTGATGCAGAACCTGCGGGCACTCGCCGACGGCGGACGGACCGTCGTGGTCGTCACGCACAGCATCGCCAACCTCGACGTGTGCCACCGGTTGCTGGTCCTCGCCTCCGGCGGGCGGGTGGCCTACGACGGGCCCCCGGACGGCGCGCTGGGGTACTTCCAGGTGACCGACCTCGCCGACGTGTTCCTGCTCTTCGACCGCGAGGAGTCGGTCGACTGGACCGCCCGCTTCCGGAGATCGGAATTCCATCGGCGCGACCACCGCCGCGCCCCGCTGCGAGCGGTGCGGCCCGGGCCGGCGCGGTCGCCACCGAGGACCGGTTCGGCACTGACCCAGTACCGCGTCCTGTGCCGGCGGACGCTGGACGTCATGGTCGCGGACCGGGCGTACCTGGTCTTCCTCGCGCTCCTGCCGGTGCTGCTCAGCGGTCTGGCCCGTGCGGTGCCGAGCCCGACGGGGCTCTCCGCCCAGTCGGGCAGCCCCAAGCCGGGCCAGTTGCTGCTCGTGCTGGTCGTCGGCGGGGCGCTGATGGGGACGGCCAGCTCGATCCGGGAGCTGGTCAAGGAGCGGGCGATCTACCAGCGGGAGCGGGCGATCGGGCTGTCCGGTATCGCGTACCTCGGTGCGAAGCTCACCGTGCTGGGGCTCCTCACCGCCGTCCAGGCGGCCGTGTTCGCAGCGCTGGCCATGCTGGGCAGGCCGGGTCCCGACGACCCGGTGCTCCTCGCGTCGGGGAAACTGGAGGTCGCGGCGGCGGTGATCGCGGTGACCTGCTCGTCCATGGTGCTCGGGCTGGTCATCTCCGCCGCGATCAGCAACGCGGACCGGGGGATGCCGCTGCTCGTGCTGGTGGTCATGCTGCAGCTGGTCGTGTCGGGCGGGCTCTTTCCGCTCGAGGGCCGAGCAGGACTGGAGCAGCTGGCCTGGGCGGTGCCGGCCCGCTGGGCGTACGGGATGGGCACGGTCACCATCGGCCAGGTCCGGCTGCCGCCTTCCGACACCGACCCGTTGCTGCGGCACGAGCCGGTGACCCTGGTCGCGGATGCACTGGTGCTCGGCGGCCTGACACTCCTGCTGGTCCTGCTCGTCGGTCTGCTGCTGCGCCGCTTCGATCCGCCCCGGCGCCGCGCGGCCCGCTGAGCCCGGGTGTGGCGGTGAGGGGTGACCGGCGACGACCCCGCCCGGGAACCCGGACCCTCCGGCCCGCCGCCGATCACGTGGTCGGCGGCGCCGCCCTGCCGGGGCCCGCCGGCTGCCGCGATCCGTCAGGCGCGGGGGACGGCCGCCCCGGCCCGGCGCCCTGCGACGTGGTCTGCCGAGGAGCCCCGGCGGCGGTCGACGGGGGCGAAGGGGACTGCGGGTACATCCCCAGCACGTCGGCCGTCGCGGCCGGGCCGGGCGCGTGGTCCTGCTCGCCGGCGGTGGCCCTGGGCCGGGCGAGGACCTCGTTCGTGACCGGCCGGACGATCAGGAACTCCTGGACCGCGGCCGCAGCGGGCGCGACGACCGTGACCGCGCGGTCCGAGAACCCCGGCCACGTGGAACCCGTGTAGCGCGCCGACGGCCGTGGTGCCGGAGGACTCAGGGGGTTGCCGCAGGTGCATCGCACCCGCGGCATTCCGCGGTCGTCGATCAGCACGGCCGTGCCGGCCTGCAGCACCGACTGGGACTGCGTCGCGCGGCCGTCGGCGAATCCGTGGTTGGTGACGGCCGTGTCGGTGCGCAGGGCCACGGGGGTGAGGGTCCCGAGGAACTGCGGGATCCGAGAGGGCCCGATACCCGGCACCGCGGCCCACGCCGCGGCCCGGTCCGGATGCCGCTGCAGGAACATCGCCATGGCCGCGGTATCACAGGTGCTGGTCTGCGCACCGCTGTACAGACCTGCGGTGTCGCCGGTGACGGTCCCGCCCGGCGGTGTCGCCGGCGGGGACCGGGGCGCGCCGGTGCCGGTCGGACCGAAGGGGTTCTCCCCCGCGGCCTCGGCGGGTTCGGCGGTGACCGATGTCGCGCCGGCCGGGGCGGAGTGCAGGAGCAACGCGCCCATGGTGAGGCCGGTCCCGGCGAGGACGAGCAGCACGATGGCGAGCAGCGCCGGGCCCAGCCGGGCCCGGCGCCGCGACCCCGACGGTGCGACGGGCCGGGGCGGCTGCGCGGTGGCCGCGGCGGCCGCGGCGGCGAGCGCCCGGGAGACCATCGTCGGAGGGGCCTCGGTGGCCGCGGCCACCGCCCCGGGCAGCAGCGCGGTGCGGGCGGCCGCGGCCATCGCCCCCGCGCTGGGGTAGCGGGCCGCGGGATCCTTGGCCATGCCGCGCGCGACGACGGCGTCGAGGCTCTCCGGTAGGCCCGCGACCAGGGCGGACGGCCGTGGTGGGGCCAGGTTGAGGTGGGCGTGGATCATGGCCGGCAGCTCGTCGCCGTGGAACGGGGGGCTCCCGGTCAGCGCCTCGTGCAGCAGGCACGCCAGCGAGTACACGTCGACCCGGTGGTCGGACCGCGCGCCGAGGAGCCGCTCGGGCGCGAGGTAGTCCAGCGAGCCGATCATCGTGCCGGTGGCGGTCAGCGAGCCCCTGCCGTGGCCCACCGCGCCGGCGACGCCGAAGTCGACGAGGTAGCAGGGCCCGCTCGCCGCGTCACCGTCGAGCAGGACGTTGGACGGCTTGACGTCGCGATGGACCAGTCCCGCCGCGTGCGCGGCGTCCAACGCGGCCGCCACCTGGGAGACGACCTCGACCGCACGCTCCGGCGGGAGCGGCCCGCTCGCCGCCAGGACGGCGGCCAGGTCGGCGCCCTCGACGACTCGCATGTCCAGGTAGAGCCGTCCGTCGATCTCACCGAAGTCGTGGATCGGGATGACGTGGGCCTCGGTGAGCCGCGCCGTGAGCCGGCATTCCCGGAGGAACCGGGCCCGGAACCGGTCGTCGGTGACGAGTTCGGGCCGGAGCCGCTTCAGGGCGACGGTGCGCCGGTGGACCGTGTCGACGGCCCGGTACACCTCGCCCATGCCACCCCGGCCGATCAGCTCCTGCAGCTGGTACGGGCCGAAGACCTCTGGCGCCATGTAGTTGCCCCTCCAGACGGGACCGGCGCTCAGGGCGCCGACCAGTCGTGGACGGGGCAAGTCTGGTGCAGCCTTTCCGGTGGTGTCCAGGCTCGTGGCGAGGGCCGCGGGGCGGGTCGCCCCGCGGCCGATCCGCAGGCGTCCGGTCGGCCGAGGGTGCCGGCCGCGGAGTGGGCGAGCCCGCGCCCGTCACCAGGTGACGTCGAGGGTCTCCAGCCCGCGGAAGAAGTAGCTCGCGATGTAGGACGGCCGGTAGTCGTCGGTGAGCCGCAGCCCGGGCAGCCGTTGCACGAGCGTCTCGATGGCCACCCGGATCTCGGCGCGGGCCAGCGGCGCGCCCGGGCACACGTGCACGCCGGTGCCGAAGGCGAGGTGCTCGCGCACGTTGGGCCGGTCCAGGTCGACGGCGTCGGGGTCGGGGAAGACCGTCTCGTCACGGTTGCCGGAGCCGAACAGCAGCAGCAACGGGGCTCCGGCCGGGAGCGTGGTGTCCCCGAGCACGGTCTCCCGCGTGGTGATCCGGAACAGGCCGCGGTGCGGGGCGTCCCGGCGCAGGGCCTCCTCGGTGACCCGCGGGATCACCCGCGTCGGGTCGGCGACCACCCGGTCCCGGATGGCCTGGTCCTGCAGCATGACGAGCAAGGTGGAGGTGATCGCGTCGCGGGTGGTGTCGTAGCCGGCCACCCGGGCGGCACCGCGGATGACGTCGTGCGCGTAGGCATCGTCGTAGGCCGGGAACCCGTTGGCCCCGTGCACCAGGTCGGAGATCAGGTCGTCGCGCCGCTCGGCCCGGCGGGCGTCGATCAGGGCCTGGATGTAGTCGGTGTAGTCGCGCAGCCGGCGGGCGGCCTGGACCTTCGGTTCGACCGGGGCGAGCGGGTTCCACAGCAGCACGAAGTCGTTCGTCCAGGCCTGGATCCGCGCGGCGTCCTCCGCCGGGAAGCCGATGACGGCGTTGATCACGGTCTGGACGAACGGGTCGGCGTACTCCGAGACCAGATCCGCGGTACCGCCGGTGAACGCATCGATCAACTCGCCGGCCCGATGGCGCATCCGGGGCACCATCGCCCGCACCCGCGCCCCGGTGAACCCGGCGTCGAAGACCCGGCGCACCGGGGTGTGCGCCGGCTCGTCCTCGTTCACCAGGTATCCGGTCTCGGGGACGTGGCCTTCCAGTTCCGCGACGACCTCGGGCGGGTTGTCGTAGATCCTGGGCACGGCGATCGCGGAGGAGTAGGTCTCCGGGTCGTT
This sequence comes from Pseudonocardia bannensis, assembly GCF_012911875.1. GTDB lineage: Bacteria > Actinomycetota > Actinomycetes > Mycobacteriales > Pseudonocardiaceae > Pseudonocardia > Pseudonocardia bannensis. The sequence goes on from NZ_JAAXKZ010000003.1 coordinate 36,430, forward strand.
GATCACCGTCAGCAGGTCCGCGTGCCGGGTGATCATGTACGCGCCGATCGACGGGCTGAGCGCGACCGGACGGCCGCGGGCCGCCCGGTAGAACAGGTGCGGGTCCTCCCGGTGAGGGGAGATCATCGGGTTGAAGTCGTGGTCCGGGTCGGCGGTGTCGACGGTGGTGTCGACGGTGGTGTCGACGGTGGTGTCCTCGACGGTCATGGGTCCTCCTCGGGCCGGTTCCCGTCGACGCTAGAAGTGATGCCGATCACGGTCGATCCGCTCCGCGCGGCCCGTTCGTCCGATTGGCGCGGACGCCCCCCGGGCTCAGTCCACGCTGCGCAGCGTCTCCGACGGGCTGGTCCCGTAGTGCTGCCGGTACGTGGCGGCGAACCGGCCCAGGTGCGTGAAGCCCCACCGGGCGGCCACCTCGGCGACCCCGCACCGTGCCGGGTCGGCCGCGACGAGATCGGCGTGCGCCCGGCGCAGCCGCACCTGGCGCAGGTAGGTCATCGGCGGCACCCCGACGTGGCGGGCGAAGCCCTCCTGCAGCGACCGCGCGCTCAACCCGACGCTGCGCGCGATGTCCACGACCGTGAACGGCGTCTGCGGCTCACCCTCCAGCAGGTCGACCGCCTTCCGGATCGCCGCCGGGGGAGGGCTCGGCGGGTCCGCGGCGAGCGTTGCCCGGTAGGGATGGTCGACCGCGTGGAGCAGCCCGGAGATCACCGCCTGGGCGAGCGGCCGCGCGACCAGGGGCCGAGCGAGGGGGCCGTCCGGGTCGCCGATCAGGGTCAGCAGTGAGCGCGCGAGGGTCCACCACTGCCGGCCGGCCCCGCGGCCGACGTCGAGGACCGGGGACAGCGCGACCGGGCCACGGACCGGGGCGTCGATCAGGTCGGCGAGCCCGGTCTCCACCGCCCGCCGGTCGATCTTCAGCCCGACGAGCTCGCCGCCGCCGGACCAGCCCTGCAGCGTCGAGCACCCGTCGGGCCGGTAGACCGCGGCGGTATCCGGGCACGCCAGTACCCGCTCCGAGCCGGTCCAGGTGTGCACCCGGCCGGCGAGCGGCACGTTGATCTCGTAGCTGGTCGCCAGCTCACCGGTCTCGATGCGTACCTCGCCGGCGTAGCCGAGGACCCCGATCGCGACCGGACCGAGTCCCGCTGCCGTCAGCGACATCCGGAACCGGCGGCGATCGTGCAGCACCGTCAGCCGGTGCGGGAAGTAGACCTCGCCGCAGAGCGCCCCGGCCTCCTCGGGGTCGCGGGTCTCGATCGAGATCCCCGGCATGCGGGTCCTCCCTGTCTGCGCGCGTGGCTAGAAGATGCCCCGCCGGGCGCCGACGTCAAGGGCCAGCGTGGAACCGTGCAGCGCGCCGGCCTGCGGGTCGAGCAGCAGCGTGACCGCCCAGGCGACCTCGGCCGGGGTGACGAGGCGGCCCAGCGGCGACTCGGCCGCGCGCTCGGCGAGGACCTGGTCGACCGGTATCCCGCGGCGCGCCGCGGCCTGCTCGGACAGGGCACGCAGCCGGGGCGTGTCGGCCGGTCCGGGGGCCACCAGGTGCGCGGTGATCCCGCGCGGCCCGTAGGCCACCGCGAGCTGGCGGACCAAGTTGGCCAGCCCGGCGTTCGTCACCCCGGCCGCACACGCGTACGGCGCGGGCTCCGAGCCGTAGTGCCCGCCGAGCGCGACGATCCGCGAGCCCGCGACCAGCCGGTCGTCCACCGCCCGGATCAGCCGCAGCAGCCCGCCGGCCTTGAGCGCGACGGCCCGGCCGAGGGCGTCGGGCTCGATCGACTCGACCGGGCCGGCGGCCGGGAGCCCGGCGGCCTGGACGACCATCCGGACCGGGCCGCCCCCGGCCCGGTCGACCGCCGCGGCGATCGCGGTCACCGCGTCGTCGGAGCCGATGTCGGCGGCGCAACCGGTGATCCCGGCGCCGCAGAGCGCGGGATCCTTCCGGGCCACCGCGACCACGCCCAGCCCGGCCGCCCGCAGCCGCGTGACGATCGCCGAACCCAGCGCCCCGGTCGCCCCGACGACGACGGCCAGCCCGGACCCGTTCGCCGAACCGGTCACGCGGCCTCCCGGTCCAGCTCCAGATGCTCGCGCACCGCGTCGAAGACCAGCTCCGGCCGGGCCAGGTCGAGCTGCAGGGCGATCATGCCCGCCTTCGCGGCGCCGGCGACGTTCCACGGCATGTCGTCGACGAACACGATCTCCGAGGGCGGCCGGTCGAGCTGCTCCAGGGCCATCTCGTAGGCCCGCGGGTCGGGCTTGAGGATGCCGGTCACCGAACCGTCGACGAGCACGTCGAGCTGACCGATGAACGGGTCCTGCGACATCGACCCGTCGCCGTGGAAGGCCTTCAGGTCGTTGGTCAGCGCGCCGATGCGCACCCCGGCGGCCTGGGCGTCGGAGATCAACGCCGCGGCCTCGGGCCGCATCATCGGCTCGCCCGGCAGGGTGTAGAGCGTGTGCATGAACTCCTGGATGGTCCAGTCCCGGCCGAGCGCGGCACCGATCTCGTCCGACCGCCGCGCCCAGTACTCGCGCTCGGTGATCTCCTCGCGGAGCATGGCGTCCCACAGCTCGTCCGGCTCCGGACCCAGGGGTCCGCGCCGTGCCACCACCGACCGCACGGCCGGCTCGAGCTCACCGTAGATCCCCATCATCTCCGAGCCGGAACGGAAGACCGTTCCGCCGAGGTCCAGCAGCAGCGCGCGTCGCATCGGTCTCCTGTGCTCTCGTCGTCGGCCCGGGCCGGCCGGCCCGGTGCCGTCTGCCGGCGGACCTCAGTGCTCGGGTTCGTGGGACACCAGCTGTGCAGCGATGACCACCGTGCACAGCAGCTCGCACCGGACGCACCAGCACAGGAAGTGCCGGTCGGCGCCCACCCAGAATTCCTGCACGAACGCGGCGGGATCGTCCAGCGCCGCGCCGCAGCCCGGGCAGAACGCCGCGCCGATCGGACCGGCCCGCCTGCTCACACCCACGACGGCACGGGGTCGCCGAACAACGCGAAGATCTCGTCCTTGATCGGGCTGTAGCGGATCGAGCTCTCCCGGGTCCACAGCTGCCGGAACTCCACCGCGGAGCCGAACTTGTCCTTCTCCATCGGTAGGTCGATCACGTCGTGCGGCTCGCGGAAGGTGCAGAGCGGGTCCTCGCCGTCCTCGACCCGGTCGATCTGCTCGGCGTAGAGCTTGCGCAGCAGCATCACCCCGAGATCGGACTTGCCGAGGTGCTCCTTGCTGCGGTCGGCGACGGCACCCTGGGTCACCCAGGCGACGATGTCCTGGCCGTCGACGTAGTCGCGCAGCCACTCGCCCTTCTCGTCGTAGAGCGGCACCTCGTAGACGGGGATCTCCGGCTGCGGCGGGGCGCCGCCCTCGGGTCGGTAGGTCTGGTACCAGACGTGCCAGGTGTTCTCGTCGTCCATCGGGACCCGGATCTGGAACGTCGCCAGCCCGGCCGCACCCACCCGGAGCATGTGCGGAAAGACCAGCGGGTGGCCGACCTTCCAGTCCTCGTCCTCCTCGGTGTGGCCCTCCAGCACGCGGCGCTTGAGGATGCCGTGCTCGAACACCTCGAAGGCCACCTTGACGTGCTTCTTGGTCACGACCGGGAGCGGCGTGTCCTTGCCGCCCAGCTCGCGCAGGAATGTCCCGTACCGCCCGTGCAGCCACTCGACGTGGTACGGGTCGACCGAGTTCTCCATGATCTGCAGGAAGTTGCAGGGCAGCTCGGCGTGCCCGATGTCGCGCCACGCGTCGTCCCAGACGAACAGGTCGTAGCGCGGCAGTTCCGGCGCGGGGGAGGGGCCGAGGTAGGCGAAGATCAGCCCGCCCAGCTCCTGCACCGGGTACGCGGTCGCCTTGATCCGGTCCTTGAAGGTGGAGTCGGCCGGCTCACCGGGCTGCTCGAGGCAGTTGCCCTCGGCGTCGAAGCGCCAGCCGTGGTACCCGCAGCGCAGGCCCTCCTGTTCGGTGCACCCCAGCCACAGCGCGGCCCGGCGGTGCGGGCACTGTTCGGCGAGCAGGCCGACGGTGCCGCTGCCGTCGCGGTAGAGCACCAGGTTCTCGCCGAGCAGCTTGCGCTTGACCGGGACCCGGGTGGCCATGTCGTGGGTGGCGATGGGCCACCAGTACCGGCGGAGCAGCTCACCCATGGGGGTGCCCGGGCCGACCTGGGTGAGGCGGCGGTTCTTCTCCACACTCAGCATGGCGCAGACGGTAGGAATACCGCAGCGGGGCGAGGAAGCGTGCTGTTCTCTCTGGCGAAACGGCCCACGCCGGTGGTCCACAGGACGCGTCCGCCTGGCCGGTGTGTTCGGCAGGGCGGAACGGTCCGCTTGCCGCCTGTGTGTGGCCGCTGTCACGGTCCCGTGAGCTGATCAGACCTGAGGAGGTCGCATGGCCACCGTCGTCCCTGTCGACGATTTCACCGGCGAGTGGTATCCGGGCTTCAAGCCCGAGCACATCGCCTCCCCCTACATCGTGGACGGCACCGGGCCCTTCACGAAGGAGGACGAGGACAAGTTCTGGTACCTCGACTTCCACTGGTCGCGCGGACTGACCCCGCTCGCCGCGTTCGCGTGGGGCCATGACGGCTACTGCTGGGGCACCCAGCACGCGGCCGAGGCCCTTCCACTGCCGCCCGGGCGCGGCATCACCTCGCGCTTCGCCGGCACCCACCTCTACGGCTCGGCGATCCCGGAGTCCGACCCGCGCGAGATCGGCGCCCGGGCGAACCGGTTGGGCACGAACCTGCCCCACTTCCTGCAGAACTACCAGCAGATCTGGGCGGCCGGGCGCGACGAGCTCGAGGCGACCTGGACCTACTTCCGCGGCATCGACCTCACCCAGGAGCCCACCAGCCGGCTCCCCGAGCTGCTCACGCAGGCGCGGCGCTACCACCAGCGCTCGATGGAGATCCACTTCGGGGTGATGTACCCGCTGCTGGTGAACTTCCTGGGCTTCTACGGGGCCTGCGCCGAGATGGGCATCGACACCAACCAGATCGGCAAGTTCCTCCAGGGTGAGGACACCAAGATCATGGAGACCGACCGCGAGCTGTACAAGCTCGCGATCAAGGCCCGCCAGGCCGGGCTGTCCGACGTGTTCGCCGACAACGAGCCCCCGCAGCTGCGGGAGGCGCTGTCGCGGCACGGCGGCTCGGCGTCGCAGTGGCTGACCGATTTCGACGACTTCCTGCAGATCTACGGTTACCGGCAGGAGGCGACCTGCGACGTCGGGCTGCCCAGCTGGATCGAGGACAACCAGATCCCGCTCGGCCTGATCAAGACGTTCCTGCTCAAGAAGGAGGACCACGACTTCGAGGCCGCCGCCCGCAACGCCATCGCCGAGCGGGAGGCCGCGATCGATGCGGCCCGCACCGGGCTGACCAAGGAGGAGCAGGCCGTCTTCGACGCCGGCCTCGCGTCCAACCAGGCCGCGAACTTCCCGTGGTGGCAGGACGACCACAACTACTACATCGACCTCAAGGTCATGCTCCCGCTGCGGTGGACCTGCCAGGAGCTGGCGAATCGCGTCGGGGCGGACCACAAGGACGACATGCTGTACCTGTTCTGGCCCGAGCTGCTCGACGTCGCGAACGGCAAGCCCTACAAGGGTGAGCTGTCCGGACTGGTGAAGGACCGCCGCCAGTACTTCGACCACTGGCAGGCCAAGCGCTCCGCGATGCCCAAGGTGATGGGCACGATCCCGGACGCGGTCGAGGACCCGGTGCTGATCGAGATCTTCGGGCTCAACCCGCAGGCGATCAAGGCGGTGCAGAACCCGGACGCGGCCAACGCGACCACGCTGTCCGGCGTCCCCGCGGCCAAGGGCGTCGCGACCGGCATCGCGCGGGTGCTGCAGAGCAGCGACGAGCTGCACCGGCTGGAGCCCGGCTCGATCCTGGTCTGCGAGTCCACCTCGCCGAACTGGACCCCGGCCTTCGGCAAGATCGCGGGCGCGGTGTGCGACGGTGGCGGCATGCTGTCGCACGCGGCCATCGTCGGCCGGGAGTACGGCATCCCGACGGTGACCGCCGTCGGCGTCGCCACGCTGGCCATCGCCGACGGCGACGAGATCGAGGTCGACGGCACCAACGGCAAGGTGACCATCCTGAAGAAGGCCGCCGAGCTGGCCGAAGCGGAGGCGGCCGCCCGGTGACCGGGCTTGTGAGGTCACCGTTCAACACGGCACGGCGCGGCGCGGAGGCGCCGAGCGTCAGCGAGGGGCTGAAGTGACGGGAGTACTGGTGGGAACCGACTCGATCGTCTGGGTTGACGAGGTCGATCCGGCCGCGGCGATGGCGGCGGCCGGATCCAAGATGGGCCGGCTCACCGAGCTGCACCGCGCCGGCGTCTCGGTGCCGCAGGGCTTCGCCGTGACGGTGGACGCCTACCGGCGCCACTGCACGGAGTCGGGCCTGGACGAGCGCATCGAGGAGGTGATCTCGTGGCTCGGCACCGACCCGTCCGACGCGGCCGTGGAGGACGCGTCGGTGAAGATCCGCGGGCTGTTCGAGACCACCCCGATGTCCGAGGCGCTGGCCGCGGAGATCACCGAGGCCTACGAGGAGCTGTGCCTGCGCTGTGTGGACGTCAACGTGCCCACCGCGGTGCGCTCGTCGGCCACCGGTGAGGACGCGGCCGACGCCAGCTTCGCCGGCATCTTCGACACCTATCTCGGGGTCTCGGGCGCAAACCGGGTGCTCGACGCCGTGCGGTCCTGCTGGGGGTCGCTGTTCACCGGCCGGGCGCTCGCGTACCGGCTGCGCAAGGGGATCAGCCACCACGCCATGCCGATCGCGGTGGGCGTCATCGAGCTCATCCACGCCCGGGCCTCCGGGGTGGCGTTCTCGGTGCACCCGGTGACCGGTAAGCCCGACCGGATCGTCATCGAGACGAGCTGGGGCTGGGGCGAGGCGATCGTGCAGGGCCTGGTCAACCCCGACCACGTCGAGGTGGGCAAGGCCGATGGACGGCTGCTCAAGTACGACGTCGCGCACAAGTCGGTGGTCTCGGCCTTCGACTTCGCCGACGGCCGGGTCACCGAGATCGAGATGCCGGCCAAGCTCGCCGACCGGCAGGTGCTCGACGAGGAGCAGGTCTCGGCGATCGCGGCGGCGGTGAAGGCGATCGAGGAGCACTACGGCTACCCGGTCGACGTGGAGTGGGTCATCTCCCGGCACCGCCGGGCCGGGGACCCGGTCTGCATCGTGCAGTCCCGCCCGGTGACGGTGACCGCCGACGAGTCGGAGAGGACCCCGGCGGCCTACGACCCGGTGGCGCTGGCGCAGAAGTTCGTGTTCAGCGGCAAACCGCTTCCCGGCCGGTAGCCCCCGTGCGTGGCGATGGCCGCTCGGGCGGCCATCGCCACGACCGGGTCAGTGGGTGGCCCAGGGGCCGACCCCGCGTACCCGGTCCACGGTGACCCGCACCACGTATCCCCCGGGCGCGTCGGGTGGCACCGGGAACTTCGCGTCGGGCCCGCCGTAGACCTTCGCCAGCCGCCGGAGCACGTCGGCGGCTCCGCCCTCCGTGACCGTGGCGCGGCCGTACAGGACCAGGTTGACCTGCATCCCGATGTCGTTGCGCGCCTCACCGTCGAGTGACAGTGCGATGCGCGGGTCGCGGCGCAGGTTCTCGGTCCGCCGGTCGTGCCCCAGGTGCGCCATGATCACGTCGTCGCCGTCCAGGCCGATCCACGTGGCACCGACCTGTGGGCTGCCGTCGGCGTTCAGGGTCGTGCAGTGCGCGAGCCTGCCCGAGTCGATGAGCTCTCGTGCAGTCTCCGGCAGGAGTCCCATCGGGACACGGTACGGCGGTCGCGAACTCGTTCCATCGGCCTTCCAGGGCGTCCCGGCCCACTGGCGGCCGTTCCTGGTAGACACGTCCCATGCGCGCGATCGTCCAGAATTCCGTCGGCGGGCCCGAGGTGCTGGAGCTCGGCGAGCGCCCGCTGCCGGAGCCGCTGCCCACCGAGGTCCGGGTGCGGGTCACCGCCGCGGGGGTGAACCCCGTGGACTGGAAGACCCGTTCCGGGGCCGGGATGGCCAAGGTGCTCGGCGGTCCACCGTTCACGGTCGGCTGGGACGTCGCCGGTGTCGTCGACGCGGTCGGGCCCGGGGTCACCCGCTTCGACGTCGGCGACCAGGTGTTCGGCATGCCGTGGTTCCCGCGGGAGGCGGCCGCCTACGCCGAGTACGTCACCGCGCCGTCGCGGCACTTCGCGCTCCGCCCGCCCGGCCTCGGTGACGTCGAGGCCGGCGCTCTGCCGCTGGCCGGACTGACGGCGTGGCAGTGCCTGGTCGACATCGCCGACGTGCAGCCGGGGCAGCGGGTGCTCATCCATGCGGCCGCGGGCGGGGTCGGGCACCTCGCCGTGCAGATCGCCAAGGCCCGGGGCGCGCACGTGATCGGAACGGCGTCGGCCGCCAAGCACGACCTGCTGGCCGGTCTCGGGGTCGACGAGGCCGTGGACTACCGCTCCACACCGTTCGAGAAGGCCGTCGGTCCGGTCGACGTCGTCTACGACCTGATCGGCGGTGACACCGCGCTGCGCTCGCTGGACCTGCTGCACCCGGACGGGCTGATGATCTGCCTGCCCTCGGCGGCGGCCGCCGACGCGATGGCGGCGGCGCGGGACCGGGGGCTGCACGCCACCGGGATGCTCGTGGAGCCGGACGGAGACGGGCTGGAGGACCTCGCCCGGCTGGTCACCGAGGGCCGGCTGAAGGTCCTGGTGGCCGAGACGTTCCCGCTGGAACGGGCCGCCGACGCGCACCGGGCCGGTGAGCAGGGGCGCACCAGCGGGAAGCTGGTCCTGACCGTCTGAACGCGAGTTTCCCGCATACCGGGAACATCGTTGTGGCGTCCACCACGCGTCCCTAGCGTCGCCGCGTGACCTACGCGGTGTGGTTCGACGACTACCGGCCCGCATTCGCGGGCCGGGTCGGGGGCAAGTGCGCGAGCCTGGGCGAGATGACCGGGGCCGGGCTGCCGGTCCCGCCCGGGTTCGCGATCACGACCGACGCCCACCGGGCGGCGTGCGCCGGCATGGAGCCGCGGCTGCGCGCCCTGTTGGCCGGTTGCGACCCGCAGGACACGGCCGGGCTGGCCGCCGCGAGTGCGCAGGCGCGGGCGCTGGTGGAGGAGTGCGGAGTGCCCGCCGACGTCCGCGCGCAGGTGCTGGCGGCCTACGCGGAGCTGGGGCGGCGGTGCGGGACGCCCGACGTGCCCGTGGCCGTGCGCTCGTCGGCGACCTGCGAGGACTCCCCGGAGGCCAGCTTCGCCGGTGAGCACGACACGTACCTGTGGGTCTGTGGCGCCGACGACGTGCTGACGGCGGTCTCGCGGTGCTGGTCGAGCCTGTTCACCGAGCGGGCGATCGCCTACCGGCAACGGATGGGGCTGGCCGAGGACGGCGCGGCGATGAGCGTCGCTGTCCAGAAGATGGTGCGGCCCACCGCGGCGGGTGTGGCCTTCACGCTCAACCCGCACGACGGCGACCGCAGCCAGATCGCGATCGACGCGTCCTGGGGCTTCGGCGAGGCGGTCGTCGCCGGTGAGGTCACGCCGGACAACTACCTGGTCGACAAGGTGCTCTTCGAGATCACTCGCCGCACCGTCTCGGACAAGACGACGGAGTATCGGCTCGCCGCGAACGGGCGGGGCGTCGAGCGGTGCCCGGTGCCCGACGAGCGGCGTACCGTGCCCTGCCTCGACGACGAGGAGATCACGGCCGTCGCCCGGCTGGCCCGGCGTGCGGAGAAGCACTACGGCCACCCGCAGGACGTCGAGTGGGCGGTCGACGCCGACCTGCCCGCGGGCGAGCGGGTGCTGATGCTGCAGAGCCGGCCCGAGACGGTCTGGAGCAAGCGCAGGCCCGCGTCCATCAGCGCCGGTGCCGCGTCCGGTTACGCGAGCATCGTGTCCACACTGGTCTCCCCGCTGCACGGCAGACGAACCTGAGCGGGCTGTCCCACGAGGAGGTGGGTATGAGCGAGGCACGCTTTCCCGGCCCGTTCGAGATCGAGACGCCCCCGGGCGCCGAGGGCTGGCAGGAGCTCTACGGCTACTCCGCGGTCTTCTCCGAGGATCGGCGCGAGTACGAGGACTCCATGTTCTGGTTCCACGACGGCGTGCACTGGCCCACCGTGCTCACCCCGTGGGACGCCACGTTCTTCGAGTACGCGATCGCGACGCTGTCGCAGTACAACACCCGGCACTACCTGATCCCGCCCGCGCTGGGCATCGACGCCCGGATCGTCAACGGCTACGGCTACCTCTCACCCGTCGGCGTCACCGACCCCGCCGAGATCGAGGCGCGCGTCCCGCACTTCCTGGAGCGCGCCGGGCACTACTTCTCCAACTGGGACGACCTCTACGACAAGTGGCTGGTCAAGATGCGCGCCCTGGTCGGGGAGATGGAGTCGATCCGCTTCGAGGCGCTGCCGGAGAAGGAGGAACTGGAGGTCATCACGGAGGGTCACGGCACCGGTGCCGGGCTGACCCTGATGACCTCGTACCACAAGGTCGTCGACCTCGGGTTCAAGCTCTGGCAGTACCACTTCGAGTTCCTCAACCTCGGCTACGCCGCGTACCTCGACTTCTTCGGCTTCTGCAAGCAGGCGTTCCCCTCCATCCCGGACCTGGCCATCGCGAAGATGGTCGCCGGCGTCGAGGTCGACCTGTTCCGGCCCGACGACGAGCTGAAGAAGCTGGCCCGCCTCGCCGTCGAGCTCGGTCTCGACGACGCGTTCGCCGATGCCGATCGTCCGGACGTGCTGGAGGAGCGGCTGCGCGGCTCGGACGAGGGCCGGCGGTGGCTGGCGGCCTGGGGCGAGGCGGCCGAGCCGTGGTTCAACTTCTCCACCGGATCCGGCTTCTACCACTCCGACCGCATCTGGATCGAGCACCGCGACATCCCGTTCGGCTTCATCCGCGACTACGCCGCGAAGCTGCGCGAGGGTGCCGACCTGGCCCGCCCGCTCGAGGAGATCCGCGCCGAGCGCGACCGGATCGTCTCGGAGTACTCCGAGCTGCTGGCCAGCGACGAGGACCGGGCGGCGTTCGCGGAGAAGATCGGTCTGGCCCGGGTGGTGTTCCCCTACGTGGAGAACCACAACTTCTACGTCGAACACTGGGCGCACTCGATCCTGTGGCGCAAGATGCGCCAGCTCGGGCGCGTGCTGGTGAAGGAGGGCTTCTGCGAGGCGGAGGACGACGTCTTCTACTTCAAACGCAACGAGATCCCGGACGCGCTGTGGGACATGTACCAGGCCTGGGCGGTGGGGGTGACGCCGCGCGGCCCGGCGTACTGGCCGAAGGAGATCGAGCGGCGTAGGGGGATCGTCGCGGCGCTCGAGCAGTGGTCGCCGCCGCCCGCGCTGGGTACACCGCCGGAGACGATCACCGAGCCGTTCACGATCATGCTCTGGGGCATCACGACCGAGAGCGTGGCCGGCTGGCTGTCGGCGGGGGAGACCGGCGACACCGGCGAGCTGACGGGCATGGCGGCCTCCCCCGGGGTGGTGGAGGGCCCGGCCCGGGTGATCTTCAGCCCGGCGCAGATCAACGAGGTGCAGGACGGAGAGGTCCTGGTCGCGCCGCTGACCGCGCCGAGCTGGGCGCCGATCTTCGGCAAGATCGGCGCGACGGTCACCGACGTGGGCGGGATGATGAGCCACGCGGCGATCGTGTGCCGCGAGTACGGGCTGCCCGCCGTCACGGGCACCGCGTTCGGCACGAAGCGGATCAAGACGGGACAGCGCATCCGGGTGGACGGCAACACCGGAACCGTCACCGTGCTGGACTGACCGCCCGACCGCCTGACCGGCCGGATCACGGGTGACGCCGTGTTCGCCGGCCGGATCGGCGGTGCCCGCCATGATCGCTAGTTCAGGGCCATGAGCCGCACATGTGCCGCTCATGTCCCTGAACCGATGAACACCCCGGTGGTGCCGTGGTGCCGTGGTGACGGTCATGTCCGGGCCCGGGCGGCGTGGCCGAGCCGCCGCGAGATCACCGTCGCCGCGTCGATCACCAGCGTGGTGTGCCGGCGGCGGGCGCCCTCGTCCTTGCGGCCGGTGGGCCAGGCGATGCTCAGGGCGGCGATGACCGTGCCGGTCGCGTCCCGGATGGGCGCGCCGACCGAGGTCAGGCCGCGACGGCTCTCCTCGTCGTTGCCCGCCCATCCGCGGGCCGCGACCTCGCGAAGCTGGGCGATCAGGACCTCGGGGTCGATCAGGGTCTGGCTGGTCAGCCGGACCAGTTCGCGCTGCTCGATCCGCGACCGCAGCTCGCTCTCCGGCAGGGCAGCGAGCAGCACCTTGCCGGTGGAGGTGCTGTGCGCGGGCAGCCGGGTGCCGACACGGGTGAAGATGCGCACGGTCTCCAGGCCCTCGAGGCGCTCGACGAAGACCACCTCGAGCCCGTCGAGGACGGCGATGTGGACGGTCTCGCGGGTGCTGTGCCGCAGCGAGGCCATCACCGGCAGCGCCGCCTCGTGCAGGTCCAGGTGCGGGGAGACGGCGGCGCCGAGCTCGTAGACCGCGAGGCCCAGCCGGTATCGGCCCCCGGTGGCCCCGCGGTCGAGCAACCGTTCGTCGGCGAGGGTGGCGAGCAGCCGGTGGACCGTGGACGTGCCCAGGCCCAGCCGCCGTGCCAGCTCGCTCACCCCCAGCTCCCGGTCGGTGTGCGAGAACTCCTTCAACAACCGCGCGGCGTTGCGCACCGAGGTCAACCGCTCACGGCGCCGGTCCGGGCTTCCCGTCATGCGGGAAGCATCTCTTGTTCCCGGTGACCGGCGCTACATACCGTCAGAGGGCCGCCGAGTGAGGAGACCACCACATGCTGACTGCCGAGCAGAACGACGAGCTCACCCAGGTCGAGGCCGGAACGCCGATGGGCGAGGTGCTGCGTCGCTACTGGTACCCGGTCGCGTTCACCCGCGAGCTGAACGAGTTCCCGGTCAAGCGCGTCGAGTTGCTCGGCGAGTTCTTCGCGCTGTGGCGCAGCCCGAGTGGTCGCCTCGGGATCGTCCCCGAGGCCTGCCCGCACCGGAAGGCGTCGCTGGCCTACGGCGTCGTCGAGGCCGACGGCATCCGCTGCCCGTACCACGGATGGGTCTTCGACGCCGACGGCGAGTGCACCGAGCAGCCGGCCGAGCGGGAGAACACCGCGTTCCAGAACCGGGTCAAGGCCCAGGCCGGCAAGGTCGAGGAGATGGGCGGTTTGATCTGGGCCTACATCGGCCCGATGCCCGCACCGGAGCTGCCGCGCTTCGACACCTACGTGATGGAGGGTTTCCGCGACATCGGCTGGGCGGACCTGCCCTGCAACTACGTGCAGATCATGGAGAACGCGGTCGACCCGCACCACGTCGAGTTCCTGCACGGCCGCTACTTCGAGTTCGTCGGCCGGCACGAGGGCTTCACCGCGCCCGCGTCGTTCGGCAAGGAGCACGTCAAGATCGGCTTCACCCCGTTCGAGTGGGGGATCATCAAGCGCCGGGTCCTCAAGGGGGCCTCGGAGGAGAACGACGACTGGAAGGTCGGCCACCCGCTCGTCTTCCCGTACAACATGCGCGTCGGCGGCGGCGGCATCCACCAGATGCAGATCCGGGTGCCGATCAATCGGACCACGACCCGGTTCATTCTCTACACCGTGCACTCGCCCGACGGCTACGAGCACGTCGAGCAGCCGGTGATCCCGGACTACGAGATCCCCGTGTACGACAAGGACGGCCGGCACGTCACCAACTACGTCGAGGGTCAGGACATCATGGCCTGGGTGACGCAGGGTGCGATCACCGACCGGACCACCGAGCACCTGGGCCGCTCCGACATCGGCATCGCGATGCTGCGGAAGATGTTCCGCGAGCAGATGGACGTCGTCGCCGACGGCGGCGACCCGCTCGGCACGATCCGCGAGCCGCACGAGCGCATCGACCTGCCGTGCGAGAAGGACAAGTTCCACGCGGGCGGCGCCCAGTTCGCGCTCGACTTCTGCGACATGGGCTCCACCCGGTTCTCGCCGATGCTGGACACCATCAAGAAGATCCACATCAGCGCGGCCGACAAGATCGCGGTCGAGAAGGCTGCGGCGGACTCGTGATCGGCCGGACCGCGGGGCCCGCGATGGTGGACCGGCGCTTCGCCGCCGACGCCGAGGCGCACCGTCGCGATGCCCCGCGGTTCTGCCCGCGCTGCGGGGGCGGCCTGGGGGGCGCCGGGATCGTGACGGAGTTCTGGGAGGCCGACGACCGGCGGTTCTACTGCTGGTGCGGCGGCTGCGGCTGGGCCGGCGAGGTCACGCCGTCCGGTCCGGGTGTGGTCGGGCACGAGCCGGAGCACTGAGGACGCAGGTGTCCGCTAGCCTCCGCGGCGTGGACGCCGAGGTCGCACTCCCGTGGGACGGCCTCATCGCCGTCGTCAAGCGGGACTGCCCGACGTGCCGGCTCGTCGAACCTGTGCTCGCGCAGCTCGGCCCGGGGCTCACCGTCTTCACCCAGGACGACCCGGCGTTCCCCGCCGGGATCGGCGACGTCCGCGACGACACGGCGCTCGACGTGAGCCTCGCCCTCGACATCGAGACGGTGCCGACGCTGCTCCGGTTCGTCGACGGGGTCGAGGCGGGCCGCACCGAGGGCTGGCTGCGCGGTGCGTGGGAGGAGCTCGCGGGCGTCGACGGGCTCGGCCCCGAGCTGCCCGAGTACCGGCCGGGCTGCGGTTCGCGCATCCATGACCCGGAGCTGGCCGACGAGCTGCTCGTCCGGGCGCGGGGCGGCACGCTGTCCTCGCGGCGGCTGGAGATCGCGGTACTCGAGGACGAGGCCGAGGCCATGTTCGACCGCGGCTGGTCCGACGGGCTCCCGGTCGTCGCCCCGACCCCGGCCCGGGTGCTGCGGATGCTCGAGGGCACCACCCGCGCACCCGACGAGGTGGTGGCCGTGGTGCCGCCCAACCTGGTCGAGGCGACCGTCGAGAAGGTCGCGATCAACGCCGTGCTGGCCGGTTGCCGCCCGGAGTACCTGCCCGTCGTACTGGCCGCCGTCGAGGCGGCGTGCACCGACGAGTTCAACGCGCACGGCCTGCTCGCGACGACCTGGGGCGCGGGTCCGGCGATCGTCGTGAACGGGCCGATCGCGCGTGAGATCGGGATGAACGCCGGCGGCAACGCGCTCGGCCAGGGCAACCGGGCCAACGCGACCATCGGTCGGGCCCTGCAACTGGTGATCCGCAACGTCGGCGGCGGGCGGCCCGGCGAGGTCGACCGCGCGACGACGGGCCACCCCGGGAAGATCGGCTTCTGCTTCGCCGAGGACGAGGCCGGCTCGCCGTGGGAGCCGCTGTCGGTGTCGCGGGGGGTCGCGCCCGGCACCTCCGCGGTGACGGTGTTCGCCGCCGAGGGCCCGCGCGGGCTCGCCGACCAGATCTCCCGGACTCCGGAGTCGCTCGCCCGGTCGCTCGCGGCGGGGCTGCGGTCGGTCGCGCACCCCAAGCTCCCGATGGCCTTCGACGCGACGCTCGTCGTCTGCCCGGAGCACGGCCGGGTGTTCGCCGAGGCCGGCTGGTCGCGCGACCGGCTCGCGTCCGAGCTCGCCGACCTGCTGGCCCTCGACCCGGCCGAGATCGAGCGCGGTGCCGGGGGCATCGAGGAGGGCCTGCCGGCCGGGGCGGCCACCGGCCCGGTGCCGAAGTTCCGGCCGGGCGGGCTCATGATCGTCTACGCGGGCGGTGGCGCCGGTATGTTCTCGACGGTGATCGGCGGCTGGGTCGGCGGGCCCGGCGGCAGCCAGCCGGTGACGAGGGAGATCCGACGATGACCCTGATCGTGCTCGACCCGACCGACGAGCGCGCCCCCGCGCAGCGCGAGCCGCTGCCGCGCCGGGAGTCGCTGGACGGCGCGCGGGTCGGTCTGCTCGACATCTCGAAGGCCCGCGGCGACGTCTTCCTCGACCGCCTGGCCGAGTTGCTCGCCGAGCGCGGGGTCCCGGTGCGCCGCTACGCCAAGCCGACGTTCGCCAAGCCGATGCCACCGGACCTGCGCAAGGAGATCGCCGCCGAGTGCGACGTGGTGATCGAGGCCCTCGCCGATTGAGGCTCGTGCACGTCGTGCAGTGTGCACGACTTCGTCACCCTCGAGGGCCAGGACGTGCGCGCCGTGTTCGTCGCCTCGTCGGAGTTCGTCGCGGCGACCGGGGCGCAGGCCCGCGCGCTGGGCTACGCGCGCGTTCCTGCGGTGTTCGTACCGCATCCGATCCAGGACCGAACCGACGACGAGATGCGGGCACTGGCCGAGCAGGCGCTGGACGATATCCTCGCCGCACTGACGTCCGGGCGGCCACCGCGGTGACCTCCGGTCACCACAGGCCGAACACCGCGGGGTTGCCCTCGTGATCGTGGCCGTGCCGGCCTGAGCCGTGCCGGCCTGAGCCGGGCCGGCTCAGGCCTCCCCGCGGGCGTGCGCGCGCAGCCGCTCCGCCCACGAGCGCGGTGCCGCCGGTTCGCCCACGTCGGTGAACCAGCGGCCGTCGCGCTCCAGCACCGGGTACACGCCGAGCCGGTACTGCGGGGCGGTGTCGCACGCGCCGGTCTCGACGTCGAAGCGGTACCAGTGCCACGGGCAGACGATCATCCGCCCGTCGCGGAGCCAGCCCTGCTCCATCGGCCCGCGGTTGTGCGGGCACACGGCGTCGGTGACCCGGTAGCCGCTGTCATCGTCGGTGCGGAACACGGCGAAGCGACGGCCGTCGGGGGCGCTCACCACCCACGAGCGAGCGTCTGCCTCCGTGTCGGCCGGGGCGTCGAGGGGGACCAGGCTCACCGCCGGCCGGAGGCCCGCAGCTCCGCCAGCGTCTCACCGCCGACGAACCAGTGCTCCGGCTCGCACTCGGTCAGCACGACGCGGATCGACTCCCGCTTCGCCCCGATCGACGACTCCACCGCGTCGGTGATGGCCTGCCCCAGCGCGGCGAGCTGTTCCGGGCTGCGTCCACGCCCGATCGTGACCTGGACCAGCGGCATCCTCGTCCTCCTTCGTCGTCCGTGGGCGGCGACGGCGGCCCTGACCGCCGCCGCCGCTCGCGGGGTGTCAGCGGCAGCCGAGCTCGACGGTGCCGAGCCGGTCGATCGAGGCGACGACCACGTCGCCGGGTGCGACCGGGACGGCCGCGGTGAGCCCGCCGGAGAGCACGACGTCCCCGGCGCGCAGGCCTTCGCCGTCGGCGGCCATGGTGCGCACCATCCAGGCGACGGCGGCGGCCGGGTGACCCAGCGACGCGGCGCCGGACGCGGTCGCCACGACCTTGCCGTTCTTCTCCAGCACCACGCCGATCAGCCGCAGGTCGATGCCGGCGGGCGGCACGGGGTTACCCACCACGAACCGGCCCGCCGAGGTGTTGTCGGCGACGACGTCGGCCATCGTGAACCGGTAGTCGCGGTAGCGGGAGTCGAGCACCTCGATGCCGACGGCGACCCCGGACGACGCGGCGACGACGTCGGCGGCGGTGACGTGCGGCCCGGCCAGGTCGCGACCCAGGATGAAGACGATCTCCGGTTCGCAGCGCGGCTGGATGAGCTCGCCGGTGACGAGCGGTTCGCCCAGGTCGAGGGCGTTCGCCCCCGCGAGGAACCCGAACACCGGGGCGCTGACCCCGACCTGGGCCTGCTTGGCCCGCGAGGTGACGCCGAGCTTCCACCCGACCAGCGGGCCCGCGGCCGCGCGCAGCTCGCGCTGCACGGCGTAGCCGGTGGCGAGGTCGAGGTCCGCGACGTCGTCGGACAGCTGGTCGATCGCGGTCCGGTCGGCGACGGCCTTGCTCAGCCGCGCGGCGAGCTCAGCGGTGTCGACAGCCATCAGGAAGCCTCCTCGGTGCCCGCGGACACGCGGACCGTCACCGGGCCGAGCCGGTCGAACTCGGCGCGGAACACGTCGCCCGGAGTCATCGGCACGGCCGCGTGCAGCGCTCCGGTCATGATCAGGTGCCCGGGTTCGAGCGCGATGCCGTTCTCGCCCAGGACGTTGGCCAGCCATGCCACGACCGCCACCGGGTCGCCCAGCGCGGCCGCACCGGCGCCGGTGTCGATCAGCTCGCCGTTGCGGGTCAACGTCATGCCGATCAGCCGGGTGTCCAGGTCCGTCAGCGGCACGATCCGGCTGGACGTGGCCATCGCCCCGTTGGAGGCGAGGTCGGCCACGGTGTCGGCGAGCTTGATCCGCCAGTCGGCGATGCGCGAGTCGACGATCTCCATGCCCGCGACGGCGCCGGCGACGGCGCGACGGGCGTCGGTGACCGTGACGCCCGGCCCCTGCAGCCGCTCGCCGAGCACGAAGACGATCTCCGCCTCGATCTTGGGCTGGATGAACCGGTCGAGCGGAACGGTGTCGCCGTCGCGGTAGACCGTGGAGGCGAGTACCGGGCCGTAGTCGGGGGAGTCGACGCCGATCATCTTCTGCATCGGCTCCGAGGTCAGGCCGACCTTGTATCCGATGATCCGGTCGCCGTCGGCGACCAGCAGCTTGACCAGTTCCTGCTGCACGGCGTAGCCGTCGGCCATGCCCAGCGACGGGTCGTCGTCGGTGAACGGCGCGATCGGCACCCGGCTCCGGCGGGCGTCGTAGAGCGCCTGCGCCTTCGCGGGCGCGTCGGTCACGGGCATGGGTGGGTTCTCCTCGTGGTGGGGGTCGTTCGTGATCGTGTCGGGTCGGCGGCGGCGGCGTCACCACTGCTGTTCCGCTCGGCGGAACGCAGGCCGGGTGCCGGGCGGATCACGCCTCCCGGCCTCGCGGAAGCGTCGCCGTGCTCTCGGGTGACCAGCCGAGCCGACGCGAGACCGCCTCGCCTGCCTCGACCAGCGCGCGGGCGTGCCGGCGACGCGGCACGGCGCCGAACCGGGCCACGGGCGCGCCGATGCTCAGCGCGGCGACGACGTCGCCGCGGATGTCCCGGATCGGGGCCGCGATCGACGCCACCCCGACCTCGCGCTCGTTGATCGCCTCCGCCCAGCCCCGGGCCCGCACGGTGACGAGCTCGTCGCGCAGCACGGCCGGGTCGGTGATCGTGTGCGGTGTGAGGCGGGTCAGGGCACCGCGGGCGAGGTAGGCCTCCCGCTCGGCGTCGGAACGGTGGGCCAGCAGCACCTTGCCCGAGCTGGTGCAGTGTGCGGGCACGCGGCGTCCGGTCTCGGTGAACAGCCGCAGTGAGTGCGCGCTCTCCAACCGGTCGACGTAGACGACCTCGTCACCGTCGAGGACACCGACCTGAGAGGACTCCCCGGTCTGCTCGCGCAGGTGGGCCAGCACCGGTCCGGCCGCGGCGTGCAGGTCCAGGTGCACCTTCACCGCCTCGCCCAGCTCGAACATGACGATGCCGAGCCGGTAGCCGCCGGTGCGAGCGTCCTGTTCCACCAGCCCCTCGGCGACCAGTGTCGACAGCAGCCGGTGCACGTTGGACTTCCCCAGCCCGAGCCGGCGCGCGAGCTCGGAGACGCCCAGCGACTCCTCGCGGGTGAGGAACGCCTTGAGCAGCCGGGCCGCGTTGCGGACGGTGGACAGCGTCGCGTCGGTCATCGCGGCCGCTCCGCAGGCGGTCGCGGGGTCCAGTCCCGGCGCCCGCCGAGCGATGCGAGCAGCGCCTTGCGGACCGCGTCGGGGTCGGGATCGGGGGAGTCGGCGAGGGCGGCGACGGCCTCGTCGCGCGGCGCGATCGCCCGCGCCAGCAGCGCTTGGGCGCGGGGCAGCCCGGCCGTCGCGGCGCCGACCAGTTCGTCGACGAGCCGTTCGCGACCGCGGACCCGGCTGCGGATGGTGTCGAAGTCCCGCGCCGCCGACGAGTGCCCGCTGGCCAGCCCGGACCCGACGTGTCCGGCGTGGTGCGGCGTCAGCCCCGAGCCCGGCTGGGCGACGACGTGGTAGATCACGGTGCTCAGCCCGAGCGCGTGTTTGACCTCGCCGTATCCCGGTGCCACCGACTCGTCGATCAGGCCGAGCGCGGGCACCACGACCGGGTCGTAGAAGCGCAGCGTCCAGCTCAGCCCGGGCAGCTCGCCGGTGAGCTCGACCTCCTGGCCCCGCAGCGGGCCGAGGTCCTCGCGGGTGGCGAGCAGGTGCAGGTTGCGCACCCCCACCGCGGCGACCCGCACCGCGGCGCCGGTGGCGAGCAGCGGCATCCGGCCGCGCACCGCCGGCGGGAAGGTGTCGGCCTGCGCGACGTACGCGCGGTGCAGTGCGGTCACGTAGTTCGCGACGGCTGCGCGCATGCCCTCGGGCCCCGGCGGGCCGGACGGCTCGCGTGTGTCCTGCGGTTCGGGCATCGGCGCCCTCCTGCCGTTCTGATATCTGGAACAGCCGCTCTTCCTTCCGGAACGCTAGGCGGGTTAGCGTCGCAGCGTCAAGGCGCACGTCACACCATCACCTCTTGCGCGCCCGCACCCGACACGACATCTGCCACGCGACACCGGGAGCTGATTGCCGTGGGGATTCTCCGGCTGGCCCACATCGACGTCCGAACACCGGACCTCGACCTCGCCACCGCCTACTACACCGAGGTCATGGGCCTGCAGACGGTGCAGCGGAGCGAGGACACCGTCTACTTCAAGTGCTGGGACGAGGAGGACCATCACTCGCTGCGCATGCGGTACCACCCGCGTACGGGCATGGACTCCTTCACCTTCCGCGTCGAGGCCGAGGACGACCTGCACGAGTTCGAGAAGAAGGTCGAGGCCTACGGCTGCCCGACGACACGGGTGTCGAAGGGCGAGGCCGTCGGCCAGGGCGAGTCGATCCGCTTCGAGGTCCCCTCCGGCCAGATCATGGAGCTGGTCTGGGACATCGAGAAGACCGGCAACATGCTCGGCAAGCGCAACCCGTCACCGGTGCCCCCGCCGGACCTGCCCGGCATCGCCCCGCCCCGGATGGACCACATGCTGGTCAACGCCGAGGAGGTCGCCGAGTCGGCGAAGTTCTTCATCGACGTGCTCGGTATGCGGATGACCGAGCAGGTGCTCGACGGCAACGGCCACCAGCTCGGTGTCTGGCTCGCCGGCCGCACGAACTCCCCGCACGACATCGCGATCGTCAACGGGCCGAACGGCGCGCTGCACCACTGGGCGTACTGGCTCGACGACTGGGACCACATCCGCAAGGCCGCGGACACACTCGCCTACAACGGCGTCCAGATCGACCAGGGCCCGACCCGCCACGGGGTGACCCGGGGCAACACCATCTACTTCTTCGACCCGCTGGGCATCCGCAACGAGGTCTTCACCGGCGGCTACTGGGTGGACCCGGACACCGAGATCATCACCTGGACCGAGGACAACTTCGGCAAGGGCCTCTTCTACTACGAGAACGTCGTCAGCCAGCGCTTCCTGCGGATGCACACGTGAGACCTGCTTGCAGGGTCGAACCATCAGCGCTGAGACCTGCTTGCAGGGTCGAACCATCAGCGCTGAGACCTGCTTGCAGGGTCGAACCATCAGCGCTGAGACCTGCTTGCAGGGTCGAACCATCAACACTGTGAAGGGACACCCCGTAATGCCGGATCGGATCCTGCGGCTGCAACACGTCGAGGTGCGCGTCCCCGACCTCGAGCTGTGCACCGCCTACTACACCGAGGTCCTGGGCCTCATCGAGACCGCGCGCGACGTCAAGGACGGCGTCGACCGGGTGTTCCTCAAGTGCTGGGACGAGCGCGAGCACCACTCGGTCATCCTGCGCGAGGCCCCCACCTACGGCCTGGACCACATGTCGTTCAAAGTCGCCGCGGCCACCGACCTCGACTACTTCACCGACAAGCTCGAGGCCGCCGGGGTCGCGGTCAAGCGCTACGCCGCCCGTGAGCTGGGCCCGGGCTGGGGCGAGGCGATCCGTTTCGACTCGCCGTCCGGTCACCTCGTCGAGCTGGTTCACGGCATGGAGCGGGTCGGCAACATGCTGCCGATGACCAACCCGCCGCCCCGTCCGCAGGACCTGGTCGGCATCGCGCCGCCCCGGCTGGACCACGTGTTCGTGATGGCCGAGGACGTCGAGGAGTTCACCCGGTTCTTCACCGAGCTCCTGGAGTTCCGGCTCACCGAGCAGATCCTGGCCAACGACGGCCACCAGCTCGCGACGTTCCTCGAGCACAGCCACACCCCGCACGACATCGCCGTCATCACCGGCCCGAACGGCGGGCTGCACCACTTCGCGTTCTGGATGGACGACTGGAACGGTATCCGGGACGCGGCCGACACGCTGGCCTACCACGGCGTGACGATCGACGTCGCGCCCACCCGGCACGGCGTCACCCGCGGCTACACGACCTACTTCTTCGACCCGGTCGGCAACCGCAACGAGCTGTTCACCGGCGGGTACTGGGTGGACCCGGACTTCGAGCCGATTACCTGGACCGAGGAGGAGATGGGACGCGCCATCTTCTACTACCACCGCCAGGTCAACGAGCGTTTCTTCACGGTGCACTCGTGAGCCCCGCCGACGTCCTTCTTCCCGCGGAGGCGCAGTCATGACAGCCACCGAGCGCCCCGACGCGCGCAAGATCGACCGCTACGAGGCACCCAACTACCTGGCCCGCTACCGGGAACGGCAGGGGAACCGGGCGAACGGGTCCGCGACCGGCAACGGCGCCGTCGCGGACCCCGAGGCCCCGGCCACCAAGGCGGACTCCACGCCGCTGTACCTGCGCCGGTTCCGGGAACGTGCCGCGACCGCCGCGCCGCCGGCGCCGCGCGTCGAGTACGGCGGTGCGACCTTCACCCCCGAGCTGGCCGAGGCCACCCGGGGCAAGGAGATCGCGGCGCCGATGGAGCGCCGGGCGTCCGAGAAGATCATCTGCGAGATCTCGATCATTCGGCACGGCATCACCCAGGGTTACTCGACCGACGCCGGGCTGACCCCGATGGGCGGCTGGCAGGCGCACCGCCGCGGTCACGAGCTGGCCCGGCGCTGGGACTCCGGGGACAAGGTCCGGCTGGTCTGTGCGGACACCAACCGGGCCCGGCAGACCGCCGAGCAGATCTACCGCGGTGCGACCGACGGTCTGCAGATGTGGGGCCACGACGTCGAGCTGTCCGAGCCCGAGCCGATCCCCGAGCTGCGCAACTTCGGCGTCTGGACCCCGGACGGCCTGCGCGACGTGACCTCGGCGTTCCGGCAGTACCAGTCGACGATGGAGAAGCTGGAGCGGATGGCGGCCGGCGACCGGCCGCGCTGGCTCGTCGAGATCGACCGGTTCTACCGCACCCAGCTGGGCGGTGCCGACCCGATCGAGATGTGGCTGACCATCCCGCTGATGTACTTCGAGCCGCCCGCGCTGTGCGTGCGCCGGTTCTGGCGCGGGTTCCACCGGCTCATCGCCGAGTCCCCGGATCACCGCCGTATCGTCGCGGCCACGCACTCCGGGCCGATGCGGGCGTTCGCCACCTGGGCGCACGGATACGACCCGGGCGAGCCCCTGAACACCGAGGAGATCCGGGTGAAGCTGCGCGAGGGTGGCCAGACCGCCTTCGTCTCGTACCGCAACCGGGTCACCGAGGTGAACGTGCCGCCGCCGGACGAGTTCCCGGCCTGGGAGTCATGAGGCGACCATGAGCTTGACGATCGACGATCTCAACGGGGCGATCCTCGATCCCGCGCGTCTCGCCCCGGACGTTCCGGCGCTGGTGCCGGACCGTCCGGGGCAGAGGCCGGACAGCGGGGTCGATCCCGACGCCGGCTCCGATGCCGGGGACGGCCCCCTGCGGTCGGTCTCGATCGCCATGGCGGTGCTCGACTGCTTCGGCACCGAGACCGAGCTGGGCGCGACCAAGGTGGCACAGCGGCTCGGGGTCGCGAAGAGCACCGCCTGCCGGATGCTCGCCGCGCTGGCCTCCGGCGGTCTCCTCGAACGCAGCCGGTCCGGTCGCTACCGGCTCGGCCTGCGGCTGTTCGAGATGGGGCAGCTCGCGGTCGACCGGCTGATGCTGCGCGAGCTGGCGCTGCCGGTCCTCGGCGAGCTGCGCGAGGTGCTGCGCGAGACCGTGCAGCTGGCCGTGCCGATGGGTGCGGACGTGCTGTTCGTCGACCGGCTCGACGGGTCGACCGCCGGCACCCGGTTCCACACCGAGCTCTACCGGCGCGGACCGGGCCACTCGTCCAGCGCGGGCAAGGCCATTGCCGCGTACAACCCGGCGATGGAGCGGGCGATCCTGGAACGCGGGTTCGTCCGGCGCACCCCCTTCACCATCGTCGACCCGGCGCGCTACCGGCAGGTGCTCCGCCAGGTCCGCACCGACGGCTACGCCGCGTCCCGGGAGGAGTACGAGCTCGGGACGTCCTCGGTCGGCGCGCCGATCGTGCTCACCCGGGGTGAGCGCCGTATCGCCGTGGCCGCGATCTCCGTGGTCGGGGCGACGCCGCGGGTCCTGGGGGCGCGGAAGGTCGCCGTGGTGCAGAGTGTCCGTCGGGCCGCCGCCACGGTCTCGGCGACGCTGGAGCGGTCCTAGGAGTAGTGCCTGTCCGTGCGCGGTGGGTGGGTCTCACTGACCGGTGGGGCACCACCCACCACACACGACCCCCACCACCACGTGAGGCATCGATGACGCTGCAGGACGACCGAACCGATCCCGTCGATTTCGACCTCGGGGACCGCTATCGCGCCGGTGCCGGTCCGGTGCTGCTGACCGGCGTGCAGGCGATCGCGCGGATGCTCGTCGAGCAGCACGCGGCCGATGCCGCCGCGGGGCTGCGTACGGCGTCGTTCGTCTCCGGCTACCAGGGCAGCCCGCTGGGCGGGCTGGACAAGACGCTGGCCGCCGCCCCCGAGCTTGTCGAGGCCGCCGGGCTGAGGTTCGTCCCCGGCGTCAACGAGGAGCTCGCCGCGACCGCGATCTGGGGTAGCCAGGTCGAGGTGCCCGGGCACGGGCGGACCGTCGACGGCGCCGTGGGGGTCTGGTACGGCAAGGGCCCGGGCGTCGACCGGGCCGGCGACCCGATGCGGCACGGCAACATGTGCGGGGCGCACCCGGCAGGCGGTGTGCTGGTCCTGGCCGGTGACGACCCGAGCTGCAAGTCCTCGACGATCCCGTGCATCAGCGAGCGGACGCTGGCCGGCTACGGGCTGCCGGTGCTCTACCCGGGCAGCGCCGAGGAGATCGTCCGGCTGGGCCGCTACGGCGTCGCCCTGTCCCGGGCGTCCGGCATGTGGGTCGGCATGAAGATCACCGCCGACGTCGCCGACGGCGTCTACACCGTCGACGGCGACTGCGGCGAGGTGGACATCACCGTCCCGGAGCTCGAGTGGGAGGGTCGGCCGTTCGAGTACCGGCAGATCCCGATGCTCGTCCCGCCGGCCTCGCTGGAGGCCGAGGCCCAGATGTACGGGCCGCGGTGGGCGATGGTGCGGGCGTTCCTGGCCGCGAACCCGATCAACACCGTCGAGGTCGACGCGCCCGACGCGTGGCTGGGCATCGTCGCCGGCGGCAAGGCGTTCACCGACGTCCGGCAGGCGCTGCGCGACCTGGGCCTGGACGACGACGGGCTGCGCCGGGCGGGCATCAAGCTGCTGCGCCTGGGCATGATCCACCCCATCGAGCGGGACCTGCTGCGCGAGTTCGCCGCGGGACTGGACACAGTGCTGGTCGTGGAGGAGAAGTCCCCGTTCGTCGAGGCGGGCGTGCGGGACGTGCTGTACGGATTGGCGGACGCGCCGGCGGTCATCGGCTCGGCCGACGCCCAGGGCGCCCCGCTGGTCCCGGTGGCCGGTGAACTCACCGCCGGGCTGCTCGCCGGGCCGCTGCGCCGGGTGCTGCGCGGCCGCGTCGACCTGGAGCCCGTTCGCCGCGAGCCCCCGAAGCTGGAGCTGCTGCCCGTCGCGCGCACGCCGTACTTCTGCTCGGGGTGCCCGCACAACCGATCCACCGTCGTCCCCGAGGGCGCCGTCGCCGGTGGGGGGATCGGTTGCCATGCGATGGTCGCACTCACCCACCGGCCGTCCAGCGAGGTCTCCTCGATCACGCAGATGGGTGGCGAGGGCGCGCAGTGGATCGGCCAGGCGCCGTTCACCGAGGCCGGGCACATGTACCAGAACATGGGTGACGGCACGTTCGCCCACTCCGGGCAGCTCGCCGTGCAGGCCTGTATCGCCGCCGGGGTGTCGATCACCTACAAGCTGCTCTACAACCGGGCCGTCGCCATGACCGGCGGCCAGGACGCCGAGGCCGGCCTCGAGGTCCCCGAGCTGACCCGCAAGCTGCTGGCCGAGGGCGTCGCGAAGATCATCGTGTGCGCCGACGAGCCCGAGCGCTACCGGCAGCTGAGTCCGCTGCCGTCCGGGGTGACACTGTGGCACCGCGACCGTGTCGACGAGGCGCAGAAGGTGCTGGGGGAGACGAAGGGCGTCACCGTGCTGGTCTACGACCAGCGCTGCGCCGCCGAGTCCCGGCGGCTGCGCAAGCGCGGCACGCTGCCGATCCGGCCCACCCGGGTGGTGATCAACGAGGCGGTCTGCGAGGGCTGTGGCGACTGCGGTGTGAAGAGCAACTGCCTGTCCGTGCAACCGACCGAGACCGAGTTCGGCCGCAAGACCCGGATCGACCAGACCTCCTGCAACACCGACTACAGCTGCCTCGACGGCGACTGCCCGTCGTTCGTCACGGTGCAGGTCCCGGCAGGCGCGAAGTCCCCGGCGCGTCCGGCCGCGGAGCGCCCCGAGCCGCCGGGCGTTCCCGACGTGCCGCGTCCGGTGTTCACCGGCACCCGAGACATCTTCCTCGCCGGCATCGGCGGCACCGGCATCGTCACCGTCAACCAGGTGCTCGGATCGGCGGCGGTCCGCGACGGCCTGGCCGTGCACGGCGTGGACCAGACCGGGCTGTCGCAGAAGGCCGGCCCGGTGGTGTCGCACCTGCGCGTCGCCGCCGACGAGGCCACGCTCGGCCCGGCCAACCGGGTCGGCACCGGGCAGGCCGGCTGTTACCTGGCCTTCGACGTTCTCGTCGGTTCCGACGCCAAGAACCTCGGCTACGCCTCGCCGGACCACACCGTCGCCGTGGTGTCGACCAGCCCGATCCCGACCGGGGCCATGGTGCGCGACGCATCGGTCGGCGGCCCCGACGCGGGTGCGCTGGTCGAGCGCATCCGAGGGGTGAGCCGCGAGGTCCTCGAGATCGACGCGCAGGCCGCCGCCCAGGCGCTGTTCGGCGACACCATGCCGGCCAACCTGCTGCTCGTCGGTGCGGCGTACCAGGCCGGAGCACTGCCGCTGTCCGCCGACGCGATCGAGTGGGCCATCGAGCTCAACGGCGTCGCCGTCGCGGCGAACACCGCGGCCTTCCGCTGGGGCCGGGCGGCCGTGGCCGATCCCGAGGCCTTCGCGGCGGCCACACAGCGGCGGGCGGCCCCGGCCGCGTTGGCGCCCGCGCTGCCGGCGGGCGTCGACCTCGGCGAGCTGGCGGGGGAGACGCGGCGGCTGGTGGAGATCCGGGCGGCACAGCTCGTGGGGTTCCAGAACGAGCGCACCGCGCGGGCCTACGTCACGGATGTGCTGGCGGTCTGGCGGGCCGAACGCCGCGTCGGTGACGAGACCGCGTTCAGCGAGGCGGTCGCCCGTGGTCTGCACAAGCTCACCGCCTACAAGGACGAGTACGAGGTGGCCCGGCTGCTGACCGATCCGGCCTTCGAGGCGAAGCTGGCCGTGGAGGTGCCGGGCGGGGTGAAGATGCGTTACCGGCTGCACCCGCCGGTGCTCCGTTCGATGGGCCGCGACAAGAAGATCGCGTTCGGGCCGTGGATGCGTCCGGTGCTCAAGACCCTCGCCCGCGGCAAGGCCCTGCGGGGGACCCCGCTGGACCCGTTCGGTCGTACGGAGGTCCGCCGGCTGGAGCGGGCGCTGCGCGACGAGTACCGGACCATGGTGGTGCGGCTGGCCTCCGGCCTGACGGCCGGGAACTACCCGACGGCGGTGGCGGCGGCCGAGGCCGCCGACCTGATCCGTGGCTACGAGGACGTCAAGCTCGCGGGCGTCGCGCGCTATCGCGCCCGGCTCGCCGAGCTCGGCATCGGTTAGGGGCGGCACCCAGCAGGAGCTCCACCTTCGGGCCCCTCGATCTCGATCAACCTTTCCTGCACGTTCGTCGTGCATCGATCAAGGAATGCTGCGGTGACCGGTTACCGTTCGTGACCACAACGACTCTGGGCAACATTCTGACTACACAGCGCTGACGATGGTGGTGGAACGGCACCCCTGATGCGGTGGACGGGGTGTGGCCTGTACCGGCGTGTCGCGGCGACACGCTGACAAAGCCGCTCGTCTCTTCACCTGGTCCAGTGACCTGTCCCAAGGCTCACGGAGGGTGGCTGCCGCGGACTCGGTCGCTAACGTCGCGGCAGATCGCATAACGGCTCGGTCACGAACCGGACTCAGGTCGGACCCCCGATCGACCTGCCCGCTCCCCGTCGGGACGTCCAACCGAGCCGAGGTCTGAAAGGAACAACGTGTCACGGCACCGCTCCCCCAGTGGCCGTAGCGCGTACCAGGGGCCCCCGCCGTCGACGGAGTCGGCGGCGGGGGCCGGTGGCGCGCACCGGTCCCCGGCCACACTGGCCGCACTACTGCCCACCTCGCTGTCCGCCCGTGTGGTGGCCACCGTCGTCGCCGGCGGCACACTCGCCACCACGGGTGCCGCCGTCACCGGCGCGCTGCCCTCGGTGCAGGACGGCACGAACGTCCTGCGCCTCGGCCTCGAGCAGAGCAGCGACACGACGACCGCCGCCGCCCAGAGCGCCGGCGCCGACGCCGATGCTGTGGTCACCGGCGCCGACGTCGCCCAGCTCGCCGCGCTGCCCCCCATCGGGGCCGAAGCGCTGGCGCCGGGCGCCACCCCTGCGGACGCGCCGAGCGCCGCCGCTGCGCAGGCGCCGCGGACGATCACCGCGGACAGCCTGATCAAGGCGGCGGACCTGCCCCAGCAGGCCGCCGACGTGGCAGGGAAGGCCACCGCCGCCGCGAAGGCCGTGGAGGCCGCTCGCGCGGCCGAGGCGGCCAAGGCTGCTCAGGCATCGCAGGCCGCGCAGACCAGCTCGGGAGCCGTCGTCGTCCCGGTGGCCGCGCGCAGTGGCGTGCAGATGGTCGTCGGCCGGATCAGCTCCGGTTTCGGCGCGCGCGGTGGCGCCCAGCACATGGGCTTGGACATCGCCGCACCGATCGGGACCCCGATCCGCGTGCCGATGAACGGCAGCGTGATCAGCTCCGGCCCGGCCAGCGGCTTCGGTCTCTGGGTGCGGGTCAAGCACGACGACGGCACCATCACCACCTACGGCCACATCAACAGGTCGTTGGTCAAGGTCGGTCAGCGGGTCACCGCCGGCCAGCAGATCGCCGAGGTCGGCAACCGCGGCCAGTCCACGGGTCCGCACCTGCACCTCGAGGTCACGACGCCGGGCGGGCAGAAGATCAACCCGAAGCCGTGGCTGGACTCGAAGGGTATCCGCGTCAGCTGACCGCCGAACGCCTCCAGCGCGCGGGACCTGCCGGTCACCGGCAGCGTGGGGTGGCCGAGCACGGTGTCCACGAGGTGGTCGACGGTCCCACCGCAGCCGATGATCGCCTGCCCACTGCGGACCAGGTCGGTGTCGGTGCGGAGGTCGTGCACGCCGAACGGCGTGTCGTCCCCGGTCGGCACCAGCAGCTCGGGGATCCCGTAGGAGTCCCCGACGACCGCGCCGCGGGAAGCTCGCGGTAGCGCGGTAGCAAGACCTCCTCGGGCACAGCCGTCGTGGCCGGCTCGGCCTCGGCCGCCCGCAACAGGTGCTCTCCGGCACCGTGTGGATGCCGATGGGTTCCAACCCGTGCCGTTCCAGGGCCGGCCCGCCGAACGCGTGATGTGTGGCGAGCCGGCCCTGGTCCATGCTCGTCTTGGCGAGTGCGGGAAGCCGATCACGCCGATCACATCGCCCACCGCACGGATGGGCTCGGCCTCGTCGCTGCCGCCGCCGGGCTCGGTCGGCCGGTGGGGAGCTCGTGACGGTCCC
This sequence comes from Pseudonocardia bannensis, assembly GCF_012911875.1. Classification (GTDB taxonomy): domain Bacteria; phylum Actinomycetota; class Actinomycetes; order Mycobacteriales; family Pseudonocardiaceae; genus Pseudonocardia; species Pseudonocardia bannensis. The sequence continues at coordinate 66,440 of NZ_JAAXKZ010000003.1, forward strand.
GCGCTGGGTCACCGTCCGTCTCGGCGACTCCTCGCCGAGACGGACGGTGACGGCCGGGTCGCGCAGACCCGCCCGTCGTGTAGCGGCGTTCGGCCACCGCCACACCCATGCCCGGCTCGGCCGCGGTGCTCGCGGCCCGCCGGCCGCCCCGAGCCCGGTCCGATGACCAGCGGGTCCTGCTCGTACACCGACCGCCCCCCGGCCGTCCGGGGCGCGGCCTTGCCGGTCAGCGTCCCGCCCGGCGCTCGGCAAGCCGGGCACGTTAGCAATCGGGGACGACATGTCGCGGCGGCATCCGAGACTGCGTCCACAGCCGGGCGGATCGGAGCCGCGCGGGCGGCTGCGGGCGACGGTTGTCCACAGGCCGCGCCCGTGGCCTCGCCCCGCCCACCGCCGATCCGCACGCTCTGGGGCATGGCATCTCGCGGAACCCCTGATCCCTCGTCCACCCGGCCCGTCGCCGGCCCGCTGACCGCCCGCGTGCGCGATCCCGGTGAGCTGGTGGCCGTCGTGCCCGTGCTGCTCGGCTTCCATCCGCGCGACTCGCTGGTGGTGATCGGGACCGGGGGCACCTCCGGTCGCCGGGTCGGGCTGACCCTGCGGGTCGACCTGCCCCCGCCGGACGACGCTGCGCTGGTGTGCCGGGCCGCGGCCGACAGCATCCTCGCGGGCGAGCCCCGCGGCGCCGCGGTGATCGTGCTGGGCGGCGGACCGGGCGGGGGGCCGGGCCTCCCGAGATCCGATGTCGCTGCTGCCATGAGCGCGGCGATCGCCGGAGTCGGGGTCGGGGTGCATTCGGCTGTCTGGGCGCGCGATACCTCGGAGGGCGCCCCGTGGGCGTGTTACGACGCCTGTGGGTGCACCGGATCGCTGCCCGATCCGGCGTGCACCCCGGTGGCCGCGGCGGCGGTCTCCGCCGGCCAGGTGATCTACCCCGACCGGTCGGAGCTGACGCGGCAGGTCGCGCCGGCCGATCCGCAGCGGCTGCGGCGGCGCGACGCCCTGCTCGACCGGGCGCTCGACGCCGCGCTCGAGGACGCCGACCCGGGCGCGCTGCCGGGTCCGGATCAGCCGGCAGCGCATGTGACCGCGCTGGAGCGCGCTCTCGAGGCCACGGCGGCCGGCCGGCTCGTGGTGGACGACGACATGGTCCTCGCGCTGACCGCGGCGTTGCGCGTGCCGGCCGTCCGGGACCTCGCCCTGGCGGGGTGCGACGGCCCGCGAGCGGCGGCGGCCGAGCAACTGTGGGCGGCGCTGACCCGCGAGACTCCGGATCCCGAGGCCGCCGAGCCGGCCACCCTGCTGGCGGTGGCCGCGCTGCTACGGGGCGACGGCGCGCTGGCCAACGTCGCGCTCGACCGGGCCCAGCAGGCCTGGCCCGGGCATCGGTTCAGCGAGATGCTCGGGGAGGCCGTCGCCAGGGGGCTTGGTCCGGAGCAGCTGCGCTGCTGGCTGCGCGAGGGCGCCGCCCCCGGGCCTGCGGGGTTCACACGACTGGCCCGGGGCCGGCAGGCCGCGCGACGGCGGGCGGTGTCGGCGCGGCGGCGAGGGGCGAGATGATCTCGGTGCCGGGATCAGACCGGCAGCCGGTCCTGGGTGAACCGCCAGGCGTCACCGACGATCGTCGCCAGTTCGGTCCGTTCCGGCCGCCAGCCCAGCTCGGACCGAGCCCGCTCACTGGAGGCGACCAGCACCGCCGGATCGCCGGCCCGGCGGGGCGCGGTGACCGCGGGGATCGGGTGACCGGTCACCGCACGGCACGCCTCGATGACCTCGTGGACCGTGAAGCCCTGGCCGCTGCCGAGGTTGTAGACGGCGTGCCGGCCGGGCTCGGCGTGGGAGAGCGCGAGCTGGTGGGCGTCGGCGAGGTCATCGACGTGGATGTAGTCGCGGATGCAGGTGCCGTCCGGGGTGTCCCAGTCGTCGCCGAACACCTGTACCGAGTCCCGCTGCCCGGAGGCGACCTGCAGCACGATCGGGATGAGGTGGGTCTCCACTGCATGCCGCTCGCCGAAGCGGTCGTGCGCCCCGGCCACGTTGAAGTAGCGCAGGCTGACCGCCGCGAGGCCGTGGGCGGCGGCGTAGGAGCTGATCATATGGTCGATGGCCAGCTTGCTCGCGCCGTACGGGTTCGTCGGACGAGTGGGGGCGTCCTCGGTGATCGGGATCTGCTCGGGCTCGCCGTAGGTGGCGGCGGTGGAGGAGAACACCAGGCGTGGTGTGCCGTGGGCCCGCATCGCCTCGAGCAGCCGCAGCGAGGCGACCACGTTGCCGTTCCAGTACAGCTCGGGGCGCTGTACCGACTCGCCGACGAGGGAGCGCGCGGCGAAGTGCAGCACGCCGTCGAAGCCCTCGGCGAGCAGTGTGCCGGCGGCCTCGGCGAGGTCGCCCTCCACGAATCGGCAGCCGTCGGGCACGGCATCGCGATGCCCGGTCGAGAGGTCGTCGAGCACGACGACCTCGTGCCCGGCCTCCGTCAGGTGTGCCGCGCACACGCTGCCGACGTACCCTGCCCCGCCTGTGACGAGCAGCTTCACGTGCTCCTCCTCGCGCGGCGTCTTCGCGATCCGCCACGTGTCGGTGATTCAGCACCCGAACGCTCTCACGCGGCGCCCCGAGCGTCGTGGTGGGGGAGCTGTCGTCATCGCTCAGGGCCGAGCGAGCGGGATTCCGCGCCTGCTGCGCCGAGCCCGACGGAGGCTTCGTTGCTCTCCCGTCGGACCCCGGAGGGCGGCAGCGGTGACGGGCCCGATGCGGCCTCGCGGCGGCTCCGGCCGGATGAGCGCTCGCGCCGGCGGCGACCGGGCCGGCGCGGTCTAGCGGGCGCGGACCAGCACGGCGTGCGCGATGAGCGGGGCGACGGTCGCCTCGGCCCCATCGGCGCTCACCGGCACCGGGTCGCCGAAGCGGGGAATGGCGCGCACCTCGACATCACGGCCGGGCACGATGCCGGCGCCCTTCAGCTCGGCCATCAGCTCCGCGTCGACCTGCACGTGCTCGGCGATCCGACGCACCTCGACCGTGCCACCGCCGCGGCGGGCGAACTCGTCCAGGCGCTGCAGGCCGACCTCGAGGGTCGGCGGTGCGGAGACCGCGGTGCCCGTGGCACCGGCTGCGCTCGGGCTCGTCCTGAGCTCGTTGAGCCCCGGGATCGGGTTGCCGTAGGGGGAGATCGTCGGGTTGTCGAGCAGCTCCACGAGCTTGCGCTCCACGGCGTCGCTCATGACGTGCTCCCAGCGGCACGCCTCGGCGTGCACCAGCTCCCACTCCAGGCCGATCACGTCGATCAGCAGCCGCTCGGCGAGGCGGTGCTTGCGCATCACCGCGACAGCACGGGAGCGCCCGGCGTCGGTCAGCTCGAGGTGCCGGTCGCCGGCGACGACGACCAGACCGTCGCGCTCCATACGCGCTACGGTCTGGCTCACGGTGGGACCACTCTGCCCGAGGCGTTCGGCGATGCGGGCGCGCAGCGGGACGACGCCTTCTTCCTCGAGTTCGTAGATGGTCCGGAGGTACATCTCGGTAGTATCGATGAGCTCGTTCACGGCCGGCCCCTTCGGTCTCGTTCCAGTCTAGCCGTGCAACGCCCCGGCCACCGATCAGCATCCCAGGGCAGGATGGCGGCGTGCCTGCTTTGCTCACACCCACTGACCTGGCCCTCGAGCTCACCGGACCGGATCCCGGCCGCCGCCCCGTCGTGCTGGACGTGCGCTGGCGCCTGGGAGGTCCGCCCGGACGGGCCGATCACGCCCAAGGCCACGTGCCCGGTGCGGTCTACGTCGACCTGGACACCGAGCTGGCCGGTCCGCCCGGCCCCGAGGGTCGCCACCCACTGCCGACGCCGGAGCAGCTGCAGGCGATGCTGCGACGCGCCGGCGTCTCCGGAGACTCGCGGGTGGTGGCCTACGACGACGGTAACGGATCGGTCGCCGCCCGTGCCTGGTGGCTGCTGCGCTGGGCCGGGCTCCCGCCCGAGCAGGTTGCGGTGCTCGACGGCGGCTACGCGGCCTGGGTGGCCGAGGGGCACCCCGTATCCGACTCCCCGGTCGAACCCACTCCCGGTGACGTCGTCGTGCGCCCCGGTTCCATGCCGGTCCTGGACGCCGACGCCGCGGCCGGGCTGGCCCGCACCGGTGTGCTGCTCGACGCCCGGGCCGGTGCCCGCTACCGCGGGGAGACCGAACCCGTCGATCCCCGGGCCGGCCACATCCCCGGCGCCCGCAACGCTCCGGCCACCGACAACGCCGGGCCGGACGGCCGCTGGCTCGGACCCGCGGAGCTGGCGGCGCGGTTCGGCGAGCTGGGGGTCGGCGGGGAGGTCCCCGTCGGGGCCTACTGCGGATCGGGGGTCAACGCGGCCGCGCTCGTCCTGGCCCTGGAGTACGCGGGTCTCACCCCGGTCGAGCGGCCGGCCGCGCTGTACGTCGGCTCCTGGTCGAACTGGAGTGCCGACCCGGCCCGTCCGGCGGCCACCGGAGCGCAGCCCTGACGGGCCCTGGCTGCCATTCACCGGACGGGAACAGGACGTGCGGCGCCCGATCCCTTACGGTCGGCGGTCATGAGTCCCAGCACGGCAGTCGTCTGGACCCCGGACTTCCTGAGCTACCAGCTCTCGGACGACCATCCGCTCAATCCCGTGCGGCTCGATCTCACGATGCGCCTGGCCGGGGAACTGGGCGTGCTCGACGAGATCAAGACGCTCGTGCCGGACCCGGCCTCGGACGATGAGCTGATGCGGGTCCACGCCCCCTCGTACCTGACGGCGGTCAAGTCGGCCCCCGAGGTCCCGTTCGGGGTCGGCCACGGGCTGGGCACCGAGGACAACCCGATCTTCTTCGGGATGCACGAGGCCAGCGCCCTGGTCGCCGGGGGCTCGCTGCTGGCGGCGCAGACCATCGCCGAGGGCCGGGCCGACCGCGCGGTCAACATCGCCGGTGGGTTGCACCACGCGATGCGCGACCGGGCCGCGGGCTTCTGCGTCTACAACGACTGCTCGGTGGCGATCGCCTGGCTGCTCGCCCAGGGCTACGAGCGCATCGCCTACGTCGACGTCGACGTGCACCACGGTGACGGGGTGCAGGCTTCCTTCTACGACGACCCGCGGGTGCTCACGATCTCCGTGCACCAGCACCCGCTGACGCTGTGGCCGGGCACGGGTTGGCCGGGGGAGTACGGTTCGGGCGACGGCGCGGGATATGCGGTGAACGTGCCGCTGCCCCCGGGCACCGGGGACGCGGGCTGGCTGCGGGCCTTCCACGCGGTCGTGCCGTCGCTGCTGGACTCGTTCCGGCCGCAGGTCCTGGTGACCGAGTGTGGCGCCGACACCCACTCCGAGGACCCGTTGGCCAACCTCGAGCTCTCGATCGACGGTCAGCGCGAGATCTACCGGACGCTGCGCGACCTCGCCGAGCGCACGGCCGGTGGAAAGTGGCTGGCGCTCGGCGGCGGCGGGTACTCGCTGTTCCGGGTCGTGCCGCGGTCGTGGACCCACCTGCTGGCGACCGTCCTCGACCGTGACGTCGCGCCCGAGCGGCCGCTGCCTGCAGACTGGGTGGCCCACACCGCGAAGCTGACCGGGCAGCCCCTGCCGGTCGCGATGACGGACGGGCAGGCCGTGTCCTACGAGCCGTGGACCGAGGGTGCCGACCGGGTCGACATCGCTGTCCTCGACGTCCGGCGTGCGGTGTTCCCCCTGCACGGCCTCGACCCCGACGACCCACGGGACTGAAGGAGTCCATCCGATGGAGCGGCCCCCCGCCCCGAGCGCGACCCCGACGGACGGCGTGCCGGACCAGGCGCCCCCCGCCCTGGCGACCCCCGGCTACCCGCGGCACTGGGAGGCCGACGTCGTGGCCTCCGACGGCGGCATCGTGCACCTGCGCCCGATCCTGCCCAGCGACGCCGACGCCCTGCTGGACTTCCACCAGCGGCTCTCCGACCGCACCCGCTACCTGCGCTACTTCGGGCCCTACCCCCGCATCCCCCCGCGAGACCTGGAGCGATTCACCAACGTCGACCACTGCAATCGGGTCGCGCTCATCGGGCTGCTCGGCGACGAGATCATCGCCGTCGGCCGCTACGAGGGACTGAACGGCCAGGGCGACGGGCAGGGCGGCACCGGCGGCAACGGGACAGCCGGAGACGCGGTCAAGGAGTCGGCCGAGGTCGCGTTCGTGGTGCGCGACGACCACCAGGGTCGCGGCCTGGGCTCGATATTGCTCGAGCACCTCGCGGCCGCGGCACGGGAGAAGGGGCTGCGCCGCTTCGAGGCTGAGGTCCTGGTGGAGAACCACCAGATGGTGCGGGTCTTCCGCGAGGCGGGATACCAGGTCAGCCGCGCATTCGCCGACGGCGTGCTGCACCTGGAGTTCGACATCGACCTCACGGAGCGGTCCCTCGCGGTGCGCGACTCCCGGGAGCAGGCGGCCGAGGCGCGCAGCGTCCACAACCTGCTGCACCCGAGCTCGGTCGCGGTCATCGGCGCGTCCACCGACCCGTCCAAGATCGGGCACGCGGTGCTTGCCAACCTGTTGCGCGGCAACTTCACCGGCCCGGTCTTCCCCGTCAACTCCGGAGGCAGCGGGGCCCGCTCGGTACGCGGCGTCCGGGCCTACGCCTCGGTCCTCGACATCCCCGACGAGGTCGACCTCGCCGTCGTCGCGGTGCCTGCCGCGGGGATCGACGAGGTGATGGACTCCTGCCTCGCCAAGGGCGTCAAGGCGTTGATCGTGATCAGCTCCGGGTTCGCCGACGCCGGCTCGGACGGGTCCGGGGCCGAGCGGCGGATGGTCGAGGCGGCCCGCGCGCACGGCATGCGCGTGGTCGGGCCCAACGCGCTGGGGGTGGCCAACACCGCCGCCGACGTCCGGCTCAACGCGACGCTGGCCCCGCATCTGCCCGGCGCCGGGCGGGTGGGCTTCTTCTCCCAGTCCGGGGCGCTGGGCACCGCGCTGCTGGCCGCGGCCACGGAGCGCGGACTGGGCCTGTCGACGTTCGTCTCTGCGGGCAACCGGGCCGACGTGTCCGGCAACGACCTGCTGCAGTACTGGCAGACCGACCAGGACACCGACGTCGTCCTGCTGTACCTGGAGAGCTTCGGCAACCCGCGCAAGTTCGGCCGGCTGGCGCGGCGGCTGGCGCGGCGCAAGCCCATCGTCGCGGTGAAGAGCGGTCGGCACGCCGACCCGCGGCGCAGGCTCGCGAGCGCGGTGTCGATCGACGATGCGAGCGTGCAGGCACTGTTCGAGCAGTCCGGGGTGATCCGGGTCGGCACGGTGCCGCAGATGTTCGACACGGCGCTGCTGCTGGCCTACCAGCCGCTGCCGGCCGGCCCGCGGGTCGCGGTCGTGGGCAACTCGACGGCGCTCGGCGTGCTCGTCACCGACGGCCTGCTCGACGAGGGCCTGGAACTGGCCGGGGACCCGGTCGACGTGGGGGCCGGTGCCACACCCGAGGAGTTCGCGGCCGCGGTGGAGCGTGCCGTGTCCTCCGAGGACACCGATGCCCTGGTCGCGGTGTTCGTCCCGCCGGTGGCGACGCCCGGTACGGCCTACGCCCGCGCGCTTCGGGAGGCGGTGGCGGGCTCGAAGAAGCCGGTCGTCAGCACGTTCCTCGCCGTCGAGGGGGTGCCCGACGAGCTGGCCGTGCCGCGGCCCGACGGGACGCCCGGGCCCGGTTCGGTACCCAGCTACCCGAGCCCCGAGCGGGCGGTCGCGGCGCTCAGCCGGGTGGTGCGCTACGCACGCTGGCGCGCCACACCGGTCGGGGAGTTCATCACGCCGGAGGGCACCGACACCGAGCGGGCCCGCGAGCTCGTCGCCCGCTTCTGCACCGACCAGACCCACGCCCTGTCCGACGAGGACGCGGTGGCTCTGCTGGAGTGCTACGGCATCGAGGTGACGCCGTTCCGGCGCGTGTCCGGTGCCGACGCGGCGGTGGCTGCCGCGAACGAACTGGGCTATCCGGTGGCGCTCAAGGCGGTCGGGGAGCGCTGGCGGCACCGCACCGACCTGGTCGGGGTCCGGCTCGATCTGGGGGCGCCGCCCGCGGTGGCCCGCGCGCACGGGGCGCTGGCCGCGATCACCGGCTCGGACGAGGTGTACGTGCAGAGGATGGCGCCGAAGGGGCTGTCGTGCGTGCTCGAGGTGGTCGAGGACCCGTCGTTCGGCTCGTTGCTGTCGTTCGGGCTCTCCGGCATCGCGACCGAACTGCTCGGGGACCGCGCCTACCGGGTGGTCCCGGTCTCGACGACCGACGCCTCGTCGCTGGTCCGCGCCCCCCGGGCGGCGCCGCTGCTGTCGGGGTATCGCGGCGGCGAGCCGGCGCGGCTCGACGCGCTCGAGGACCTCGTGCTGCGCGTCGGGAAGATCGCCGAGGAGTTGCCCGAGGTGCGGTCGCTGGCGCTGGACCCGGTGCTGGCATCGGCCGAGGGCGCGTTCGTCACCGGCGCCCGCGTCGTGCTCGGCCCACCGCCCACCCGTGACGACTTCGGTCCGCGCAGGCTGCGCTGACCGCGCTGCTGACCGCGCTGCTGACCGCGCTGCTGACCGCGCTGCTGACCGCGCTGCTGACCGCGCTGCTGACCGCGCTGCTGACCGCGCTGCTGACCGCGCTGCTGACCGCGCTGCTGACCGCGCTGCTGACCGCGCTGACCGCGCTGACCGCGCCGTTGGAGGGGCCGGGCGCTCGTGGCCGACGACGAGCGCCCGCCGATGGGCCGAAAGGCACCCGTGAGGCTCCCGTCGCGGCACGACGGGAGCCCCACGAGCGCCGGCCCCGGCCGATCACCGGCGGAACGACACCTGCAGCGTCGGCCGGCTGGTCTCGGCGAAGAAGTCGTTGCCCTTGTCGTCGACCACGACGAACGCCGGGAAGTCCTCCACCTCGATCTTCCAGACCGCTTCCATGCCCAGCTCCGGGTACTCCAGGACTTCCACCTTGCGGATGCAGTCCTGGGCGAGCCGCGCGGCCGGCCCGCCGATCGAACCCAGGTAGAACCCGCCGTTCGCGGCGCACGACTCGGTCACCTGCTTCGACCGGTTGCCCTTCGCCAGCATGACCAGCGACCCGCCGGCGGCCTGGAACTGCGCGACGTAGGAATCCATCCGTCCGGCGGTGGTGGGCCCGAACGACCCCGACGCGTAGCCCTCCGGGGTCTTGGCCGGGCCGGCGTAGTAGACGGGGTGGTCGCGCAGGTAGTCGGGCATGCCCTCGCCGGCCTCCAACCGTTCGGCGATCTTGGCGTGCGCGATGTCGCGGGCCACCACGAGCGGGCCGGTCAGCGAGACGCGGGTCTTCACGGGCAGCTGCGAGAGCTGCGCGCGGATCTCCGACATCGGCCGGTTGAGGTCGACGCGCACGACGTCGGCGGAGGAGTCGAGATCCGACTCCAGCTGCTCCGACGTGACGTCCGGCAGGAACCGCGCCGGGTCGCGCTCGAGCTGCTCCAGGAACACGCCCTCGGGCGTGATCTTCGCGCGGGCCTGCCGGTCGGCCGAGCAGGACACCGCGATCCCGACGGGTAGCGACGCACCGTGCCGGGGCAGCCGGATCACCCGCACGTCGTGGCAGAAGTACTTGCCGCCGAACTGCGCGCCGATTCCGAACTGCCGGGTCAGCTCCAGGACCTGCTGCTCGAGGTCACGGTCACGGAACGCGTGCCCGAGTTCCGAGCCCGAGGTCGGCAGGGTGTCGAGGTAGCGCGCGGATGCCAGCTTGGCCGCCTTGAGCGTGAACTCCGCCGACATCCCGCCGACGACGATCGCGAGGTGGTACGGCGGGCACGCCGCGGTGCCCAGCGAGCGCAGCTTCTCGTCCAGGAACGCCGCGAGCCGCTTGGGGTTCAGCAGCGCCTTGGTCTCCTGGTAGAGGAAGGTCTTGTTGGCCGAGCCGCCGCCCTTGGCCAGGACCAGGAACTCGTACTTCGGGGTCTGCCCGGGGGCGGAGTACAGCTCCACCTGTGCCGGCAGGTTCGTGCCGGTGTTCTTCTCGTCCCAGAACGACACCGGCGCCATCTGCGAGTAGCGCAGGTTCAGCTCGTCATAGGCCTGGAAGATGCCGCGGGAGATCGCGCGCTCGTCATCGCCGCCGGTCAGCACGGTCTCGGTGCGCTTGCCGATGACGATCGCGGTGCCGGTGTCCTGGCACATCGGCAGCACCCCGCCCGCCGACACGCAGGCGTTGCGCAGCAGGTCGGTGGCCACGAAGCGGTCGTTCGGGGATGCCTCCGGGTCGTCCACGATCGAGCGCAGCTGGGCCAGGTGCGACGGACGCAGCAGGTGCTGGATGTCCTTGACCGCCTCCCGCACCAGTCCGGTGATGGTGTCGGGGTCGATCTCGAGGAAGGTCCGGCCGGCCGCTTCGACGACCTTGCCGGGCTGCAGGTCGAGCTCGCGGTACTCGGTCTCGTCGGGGCCGAGCGGGAGTACGTCGGTGTGGTGGAACTCGGGCATGCCCGGAAACGTACCCCGAGGGTGCCTGCTGGTCGGGAGGTCGGACCGGCCCCCGGCCGGTCCGACCTCCCGGGGATGGCTCCGTCCGGGTCCGGGTCCGGGTCCGGGTCCGGGTCCGGGTCCGGGTCCGGTCCGGGACGGTGCGTGGCCTGCGCTGGACCTTTCCCGGCCGGTCGCGAACCGTCAACCCCGCCCACGACGCCGAACGTGACCCGTTCACGGACACTCCGGTCGGCTACCGGGCCGTAATGTCCCTCACATGGCTGGATCCATTCTCGGTACCGCGGTGCGCAGGGTCGAGGACCCCGACCTGCTGACCGGCGCGAGCACCTACGTGGGCAACCTGCGGCTCGACGGCGTGCTGCACGTCGCGTTCGTCCGGTCCCCGCTGGCGCACGCCCTCATCACCGGGATCGACACGACCGAAGCGGCCGCGGCGCCCGGGGTGGTCGCGGTGTTCACCGCCGCCGACCTGGACCTGCCGCCCCACCACGGCCTGCTGATGGTCAACGAGCGGACGCCGCGGCCGCCGCTGGCCACCGACCGGGTCCGCTTCGTCGGCGAGGCGGTGGCCATGGTGGTGGCCGAGAGCAAGGCCGCCGCGGTGGACGCGGTCGAGCTCGTCGAGGTCGACTTCGACCCGCTGCCGGCCGTGATCGACCCCGAGCGCGCCTTCGATCCCGACGCCGAGCTGCAGTTCCCCGAACTCGGGTCCAACGTGGCGGCCGGAGCGCGGTCCCCGTCCGATCCCGACCCGTTGGCCGACGCCGAGGTCGTGGTGCGCGCCCGGATGGTCAACCAGCGGCTGGCGGTGATGTCGATGGAGGGCAATGCGATCGCGGTCCAGCCCGCGGGCGACGCGGACCACGATCTGGTCGTCTGGGTCTCCACCCAGATGCCGCACGGGTTCCGGGCCCAGACGGCCCGGTTGTTCGGGCTGGACGCCGACCGGGTCCGGGTGATCGCCCCGCACGTCGGCGGCGCGTTCGGCGGCAAGGCGGGCATGCTCGCCGAGCACACCGCGGTGATCGGCGCGGCGCGCACCCTGGGACGACCGCTGACGTGGGTGGACACCCGCTCGGAGAACCTGGTCTCGATGCCGCACGGCCGGGCCCAGATCGCCTACTACGAGCTCGGCCTGACCCGCGACGGCGTGATCACCGGGCTGCGCGCCCGGGTCGTGGCCGATTCGGGGGCCTACGCCGGGTTCGGCGGTGGGCTCGTGCTCAACCAGACCTACACGATGGCCCAGGGCGTCTACGACATCCCGAAGATCGGGTTCGACGCCGTGGTGGCGTTCACCAACACCACCCCCGTCGGGGCGTTCCGCGGCGCCGGCCGCCCGGAGGCCACCGCACACCTCGAACGGATCATGGACCTCGCGGCCGCCGAGCTGGACATCGATCCGGTCGAGCTGCGCCGGCGCAACCTCCTCGACCCGACCGCCTTCCCGCTCACCACCGTCGTGGGGGCGCAGTACGACGTCGGGGACTACGACCTGCCGCTGCGTGAGGCGCTGCGGTTGGCCGACTACGACAAGCTGCGCGAGGAGCAGGCGGCCCGCCGGGAGGCGAACGACCCCGTCCAGCTCGGCATCGGGGTCTGTGTCTACGTCGAGATCACCGCGGGCGGGGGCGGCAGCGAGTTCGGGTCGGTGCAGGTGCATGCCGACGGCTCGGCGACCGTCTCGGCAGGCACGTCCGGGCACGGACAGGGCCATCCCACCTCGTTCGCCATGCTGGCCTCGCACACCCTCGGCATCCCGCTGGAGAAGATCACCTTCGTGCAGTCGGACACGGCGGCCGTCCCGCGGGGCAGCGGCACCGGCGGATCACGATCACTGCAGATGGGCGGCAGCGCGGTGCACGCCGCGGCCGGAAACGTGCTGGAGCAGGCGCGGCGGCGCGCGGCGGCGATGCTGGAGGCCGCGGTCGACGACGTCGAGCTCACCGAGGCGGGCGAGTTCGGTGTGGCCGGGGTGCCCGGTTCCACGCTGACCTGGGCGCAGGTCGCGGCGGCCGCGGTGGAGGCCGGGGAGGAGCTGTCCGCCGGGCTCGACGCCCGCCAGGAGGGCCCGACGTTCCCCTTCGGCGCCCACGTGTCCGTCGTCGAGGTCGACACCGAGACGGGCTGGGTGCGCCCACGCCGGCACATCGCCGTCGACGACTGCGGGCGGATCCTCAACCCGTTGCTCGTGGAGGGCCAGCAGCACGGAGGGCTGGCCCAGGGCATCGCGCAGGCGCTGTACGAGGAGGTCGTGTTCGATCCCGAGGGGCAGCCGCTGACCGCGACGCTGGCCGACTACCGGATGCCCACGGCGGCGGATCTCCTCTCCTTCGAGGTGTCGACCACCGAGACTCCGACCCACATGAACCCGTTGGGAGCCAAGGGGATCGGCGAATCGGCGACGATCGGGTCGACGCCGGCGGTGCAGAACGCGGTGATCGACGCGTTGCGCCCGTTCGGCGTCCGGCACCTCGATCTGCCGTGCACCCCGCAGCGGGTGTGGTCGGCGATCCGCGACGCCCGGGCCGATCGGCTCGCGGATCCGTGGCGGGAGCCGCCCGCCGTGTTCGGGACGCTTCCCGTCCGCGGCGGCGGCGCGGACGACGCCGGGGCCATCTGATGACCCGGACCGGGTGTCCGGCCTGTCCCGACGGGCAGGTTTCGCGGCCCGACGTCCCCCGTCGTGTCGACTGTCGTTGACGCGTGGAGAAGGCGCCCGCGAGGCTGTGCGGCGACGCACACCCCGGAGGCGAGGAGGCCCCGTTGAGCTCGAGCATCGACCAGGTACTGCAGAACGCCGTGGACAGCGGTGCAGTGCCCAACGCGGTGGCCGTCGCGGCCGACCGCGACGGCGTGATCTACGAGGGCGCCGCCGGCCCACGAGAGGCCGGGGGCGGCGAGCCGGTCACCGCGGACTCACACTTCCGGATCATGTCGATGACCAAGATGGTCGCGACCGCAGCGGCGCTGCAGCAGATGGAGAAGGGCAACCTCGACCTCGACGCGCCGATCGACACCTACTGCCCCGAGTTCGCCGACATCCAGGTGCTGGAGGGCTTCGACGGCGACACCCCGAAGCTGCGGCCGCCGGCCAGCCGCGCGACCGTCAAGCAACTGGTCACGCACACCGCCGGGCTGGGCTACTGGTTCTGGAACGAGAACCTGGTCCGCTGGGAGGCCGCCACCGGCACGCCGAACGTCCTGTCCGGCTCCAACGTGATCTTCACGGCCCCGCTGGTGGCCGACCCGGGCACGCGGTACATCTACGGGATCAACACGGACTGGCTGGGCAAGGTCGTCGAGGCGGCCAGCGGTACGACCCTCGACGTCGCGATCAAGGAGGGCATCACCGGCCCGCTCGGGATGGATCAGACGGCCTTCCTGATGAACGCCGAGCAGCGGGCGAACTCCGTGCCCGTGCACCTCAAGGGTGAGGACGGCACCTGGTCGCCCAGCGAGATCGACCTCAACCAGGACCCGGAGTACTTCGCCGGTGGGCACGGTCTGTACTCGACGCCGCGGGACTACCTGAAGTTCCAGCGCGCGCTGCTGGGCGGGGGCACCCTGGACGGGACGCAGATCCTGCAGAGGTCCACGGTCGACGCGGCGTTCACCAACCAGATCGGCGACCTGGACTTCCCGGCCGAGATCCCCACCGCCGACCCCACGGCCACCCACGACTTCAACGCGGGGCCCGGCTACAAGTGGGGCTACGGCCTGCTGCTCAACACCCAGGACGTCCCGGGCATGCGCAAGGCCGGCAGCGGTGCCTGGGCCGGGCTGTGCAACACCCACTTCTGGGTCGACCCGACGACGGGCGTCACCGGCGCCATCTACACGCAGTTCCTGCCGTTCGTCCCGCAGGAGGCGCTCGACGTGTACGCCGACTTCGAGCGGGCGCTGTACGCCTCGCTCTAGGCCGACCGGCCCGTGCACGTTCGGTGGTGACCGACACCACGGTGCGTGCACGGGCCACCCGGGGGTGTGCTCCGCGGTCGACAGGCGCAGACTCACCGGCGTGAGTACGGAGGAGACGCGATGAGGCTGGCCACCATCCGGACCGCGAGCGGGACCCGAGCGGTCCGGATCGACGCGGGAACCGCCGTGGAGACGGGGGAGTCGGACCTGCGGGGCCTGCTCGAGCGCCCCGACTGGGCCGCGCACGCGGCCAACGCGGCCGGGCCGGTGCACCCGCTCGACGGTCTGGACTACGCGCCCCTGGTGCCGTCGCCCGAGAAGATCATCTGCGTCGGCCTCAACTACCGCGACCACATCCTGGAGATGGGCAACCAGCCGCCGTCCTACCCGACGGTGTTCGCCAAGTTCCCGCCGGCACTGGTGGGGGCCTACGACGACATCGAACTGCCCGCCGTCTCCGAGCAGATCGACTACGAGGCCGAGCTGACCGTCGTGATCGGCCGCCCGGTACGGCACGCGAACGTGGAGGAGGCCGCCGCGGCGATCGCCGGCTACACGATCCTCAACGACGTCAGCGTCCGGGACTGGCAGACCCGCACCAAGCAGTTCCTGCAGGGCAAGACCTTCCAGCACTCCACCCCGCTCGGCCCGGTCCTGGTGACCCCCGACGAGCTGCCCGCGGGTGGCCTCGCCATCTCCACCGCCCTGGACGGCGAGGTCATGCAGCAGTCGACCACCGCCGAGCTCGTCTTCGGCCCCGTCGACCTCGTTCGCTACCTGTCGACGATCCTGACCCTGAACCCCGGTGACGTGATCGCCACCGGCACCCCCGGGGGCGTCGGCCACGCCCGCAAGCCCCCGCGCTACCTGACCGACGGCGCGACGCTGGTGACCGCGATCGCGGGCATCGGCGAATGCCGCAACGTCTGCCGCGCCGAGACGATCGACCCGGAAAAGCTCGAGACCGTGCTGACCAACGGAAAGCCCGCGTGACCCGCACACTCGCCGACACGCTCGCCTGGGCCGGGGACGGCGCGGCCCACCTGCGCGGGCTGATGGTCCGGCTCGGTGACGACGCCTTCGCCGCCCCGTCCGCGCTGCCGGGATGGAGCCGGGCGCACGTGCTCACGCACATCGCGCGCAACGCCGACGGCATGATCAACCTGCTGAACTGGGCCCGCACCGGGGTCGTCACCCCCGCCTACGTGAGCCGGGAGCAGCGCGACGCCGACATCGAGGCCGGCGCCGCACGACCGCCCGCTGCGATCCGGGCCGACGTCGAGACGACCTCGGACAAGCTGGCCCAGGTCGTGAAGGCGATGCCGGAGTCGGCCTGGTCGGCGACCGTGCGCAACGTGCAGGGCGCGGAGATCGCCGCTCACGACATCCCCTGGTTGCGGGCCCGGGAGATGTGGATCCACGCGGTGGACCTCGACGCCGGGGCGTCCTTCGCGGATCTGCCGGCGCCGATGCTGCGCGAGCTGTTGACCGACGTGACCGCGGCGCTCGGGGCCCGGGAGGGCTGCCCGGCGGTCCGGCTGGTCGCCACCGACCACCAACAGACCTGGTCGATGGGGCCGAGCGGCGGGGCCGTGTCGGTGCTCGGGACCGGTGCCGATCTGCTCGCCTGGGTGCTGGGCCGCACGCAGGGACGCCCCAGCCGGCAACTGCGCACCGACGACGGCCGGTCGCTGCCCGAGCTGCCCGCATGGCTGTGAGCCCGCCAACGCTGCGCTGAACGACCGCTGAACGACCGAGACCCGGCCCCGCGCCGGCTCTGTCGATCGGTGCTGGGCGGCCGCCCCTCCCTCAGCTCTCGTCGTGGCGGGTGAGCCGATCGAGCCGCGTCTGCAGCTCGTCGAGACGCGCCTGCAGCAGCGCGACCTCCGCGGTCAGCAGGGCGACGGCCCCGGACTCGGCCGCGGCGTCGTCCGTCACCGGGGCCGTCCCGGTCGCCGCCAGCGGAGCGACCGGGCCGGTGGCCGGCCCGTCCGCCCGGACGGTGATCCCCCCGGCCAGCCGCCCGAACGCGGCGGGTGCGAGGACGGGCTGCGCCCCGGAGCACGTGGCGCAGACGGGGACGAGCCGCCGCCAGCCCACGCTCCCGGCTCCGGAGTCGGCGAGCAGCCCGGCCGGGCGGCCGCAGTCGCAGCGCCCGATGCGGACCACGCAGACCCGCTGCCGGGCGTAGCGCAGCCCGCGTTCGTA
This sequence comes from Pseudonocardia bannensis, assembly GCF_012911875.1. Lineage (GTDB taxonomy): Bacteria > Actinomycetota > Actinomycetes > Mycobacteriales > Pseudonocardiaceae > Pseudonocardia > Pseudonocardia bannensis. The sequence goes on from NZ_JAAXKZ010000003.1 coordinate 83,023, forward strand.
GCGGCGATAGCGCCCCGACACCGCGACCTCGAGCAGCACCGCACCCCGATACTCCGGCTCGCACGCGAGGTCGCGCGCGGCCGAGAGCTGGTGGAAGCAGTAGAACCCGCAGTCGCACCAGCGCGACGGACAGGCGTGCCGGGACCCGTGAACGCAGATGGCGTCGTCGACGGTGCGGTAGACGTGGGCGCGGCCCAACGTCACGCCGCAGAACCCCGTGGCCGTGCCGTCGGCCGACAGCATCGGGTAGGCGAGCTTGAACCCCGGCAGCGGCCGGTCGGAGTATTCGCGCGGGGCGCGGGCAACCGGCCAGCCCACGGGTCTCAGACCCCGGCGTGCCGTTCGACCGGCGCCGGCTCGGTGACGGGCTCGGCGACGGCGTGTGTGTTCTCTCGGACCGCAGGCTCGGTGTCGGCGGGGGGAGCGATGCGCTCAGCCCGATCGGCGACCGGATCGGCTGCGAACCCCTCGGCCAGCTTCCTGCCCAGTCTCATGGCGCCTCCCTCGACGCGAACTCCCGTGTGACCAGGCTGACCCGCGCGGGCCCCGATGTCCAGGGGTCGGATGTCCTTCCTGCGCTGCAGCGGGCCGTGGTCGCCGGATCACCGCCCGATCAGCTGCCCGCCGTCCGGGTGCAGCGGCCCGGCGGGAGGCTCGGGGGCGGCGCCGTGGCCGGGGCGCCGCGGCGTGACACCCTTCCGTGGACGTGCGAGGCTCGCCGCCGTGCAGCCGCAGGCGGGGCAGGCTCCGACGGACGCGGACCGTGCGCGGTCGCGCCCGGACTTCGACGCGGTGCGCGCCGAGTTCGGGCTTCCGGCGGACTTCCCTTCCGCGGTGCTCGCCGAGGCCGCTCGCGCCGCGGCCGTACGCCCGGGCCCGGGCCCGGACCGGGTGGACGCCACCCACCTGCCCCTCGTGACCATCGACCCGCCCGGGGCGAAGGACCTGGACCAGGCGCTGGGCGTGCAGCGCCACGGCGAGGGATTCCGGGTGCACTACGCCATCGCCGATCTCGGGGCGGTCGTCGAGCCGCACGGCGCGATCGACACCGAGGTGCGCCGCCGCGGCCAGACCGCCTACCTGCCGGACGGCTCCGTGCCCCTGCACCCGCCGGTGCTGTCCGAGGACGTGTCGAGCCTGCTGCCCGACGGCCCGCGGGCGGCGGTGCTGTGGCGGATCGACCTCGACGGCGGGGGCGAGCTCACGGCGGTGCACGTCGAGCGCGCCGTGGTGCGCTCGCAGGCCCGGCTGGACTATGCGGGAGTGCAGGCCGATGTCGACAGCGGCGACCCGGAGCGACTGCACCCCGCACTGGCCGGTTTGCCCGAACTGGGGCCGCTGCGCCGGGTGCTGGCCGTCCGTCGCGGCGCCATCGAGCTGGAACTGCCCGAGCACGAGGTGCACCCGGACGGCAACGGCGGCTGGACGGTGCGGGTGCGACGGCGCTGCGACGTCGAGATCTGGAACGCGGAGATCTCGCTGCTCACCGGCATGGCGGCGGCCCGGATGATGCTCGACGCGGGTATCGGGCTGCTGCGCACCCTGCCCGTCCCCGAGCCCGATGCCGTCGCGGCGCTGCGCGAGATCGCCGGGGATCTCGGCGTCGACTGGCCGGAGGGCGCGACGCCCGCCGAGGTGCTGGCCGAGCTGCCCCTGGACACGCCGTACGGGCTGGCCCTGCGCCGGGCGGCGACCCCGTTGCTACGGGGCGCGGGGTATGCCGCGTTCGATGTCGCTCCGGGCGCACCCGGGGGCGGCGTCGCGCCGCCCGACGACCCGGGGCACGGCGGGATCGGCGCCCCCTACTCCCACGTCACCGCGCCGCTGCGGCGGCTGGTTGACCGGTTCGGCGCGGAGCTCTGCCTGGCGCTGAGCACGGGTGCCGAGGTCCCGGACTGGCTGCGGGCCGCGTTGCCGACGCTGCCGGGGATCATGGCCACCTCCGACGCGCTGGTCGGCAAGGTCGAGCGCGCCTGCGTCGACCGCACCGAGGCCACGCTGCTCGCCGGCCGGGTGGGGGAGGAGCTCGAGGTCGTGGTGCTGCGGTCCGACCCGGGCGAGGTCTACCTCGTGGACCCGCCGGTGCTCGCCCGGTGCAGCGGGCCGCTGCGGGCCGGGGAGCTGGCGCGGGCACGGCTCGTGGCGGCCGATCCGGCGGCGGGCCGGGTCGAGTTCAGCACGGAGCCCGGCGGCCCGGAGGCCGCCGCGGGGATCAACCCAGCCAGCTGACGGGGAGTTCGGAGAGGGTGCGCGCCGGCGGCGGGGAGCCGGCCGGGGTACCGAGGTAGATCCAGCCGGTGACCTCCTCGCCCTCGGCGAGCCCGAGGTGGGCCCGGACCTTCGGCGCGTCGCCGAACCAGCCGGTCCGCCACATCGAGCCGTACCCGCGGGCGTCGGCGGCCAGCACCAGGCCGTGGGCCACGCACGCCGCGGACGCCCGCTGCTCCCACAGCGGGATGGTGGGGTGCGGGCGGGGGGCACCGACGACCACGACGATCAGCGGAGCGCGCAGTGCCTTGGCGCGGGCGCGATCGAGTTCGGCCGGGCTCGCGGCCGGGTCCCGTTCGGCGTGCGCGGCGGCGAAGGCGTCACCGAGCGGGCCGCGTGCGGCCTCGTCGACGACGATGAACCGCCATGGCCGCAGCCGACCGTGATCGGGTGCGGAGCAGGCTGCGATGAGCAGCTCGCGGAGCTCGTCGTGGCCGGGTGCGGGAGCGGTGAGCAGAGGCCGGGATCGCCGGTCTCGCAGCGCTGCCAGCACGTCGGCCGGACGGCCCGCATGCGGTCTCGACATGGATCGGTCAACCCCCGTTCCGGTGTCCGCTGCGACACGCTCCCGCGTGGATCGGATGAGGCTACCCTCATCGGCGCGGGGCTACCGGTCAGGTCTTGGGGTACCCGCTCCCACATCCGATCAAGCGGCCGGAGGTCGAGTCGTGCCCACGCGCGTGTTCCGTTACGGGATCGAGCACGAGTGCGCTCTGCTACGTCTCGACGGTTCGTTCGCCGACTTCACCGGCACGGGGTTCGACGAGCTGCAGGCGATCGTCGACGCGCTCCCGGAGGACCCCGACGACTACCCGGACCTGCGCGTCGGCGATCAGGGCATCAAGCTCAAGCGCTGGTACATCGAGGGCTTCGAGCGGTTCGACGAGGCGGGCGGCCTGCTGCGCTGCGACCCGAAGGGGATCGAGATCCGGACCCGGATCCACGACTCGATCGACGAGGCCGTCGACGCACTGCGGGCCGACCAGGCGCTGCTCGAGGCGGAGGCGCTCGCTCGCGGGCTCCGCACGACGGCGATCGGTTTCAACCCGATGCGCTCCGAATACCCGATCGTGCCACCCCTGAACGGGTGGGAGCGGGCGCACCGCACCGCGTCTCCGGAGGAGCGCACGGCGCACCTGCACATGGTCACCTACGGGCCCGACCTCAACCTGTCCTGTCCCGGGATGGGCGTCGACGAGCTGATCGACGTCGGCGCGAAGCTGACCTTTTACAGCCCGTACCTGGTGCCCCTGTCGTTCTCCTCGCCGTTCCGTGACGGCGGTCCGTGGGGCGGCCTGTCGGCGCGCACGCAGCTGCGCACCGGGGCCCGGCCGGCGGTGATGGTGTTCCTGCCGGACGCGAGCCGCATGATCATGGCCGACCCGTCGCTGACCCAGGTCGCGCGGCTGCCCGCCGAGGTCGGACGCATCGAGTTCAAGGCGTTCGATGCCTGCCCCGACGTGGCGCTCTACGGCGAGCTGCTGAGCCTGCTCACCGGGCTCGTCCTGGACACCACGCTGCCCGGCCGCCGGATCACGCCGGACGCGGAACTGCACCGGCGCTGCGCCTGCGAAGGGCTGGCCGACCCGATGATCCACGACGGTGCGGTGGCGGCAGTGGAAGCCGCGACGGCCGCGTTGGCCGGCCGACCCGCCGACCTGGCCCGAATGGCGGCGCTGCGGGGCCGGCTGGACCGGGGGGAGTCCCCGGCGCAGGACATGCTGGCCCGCTACGCGGCGGGGGAGACGGTCGCGGGGATGCGCCGGGACCAGGCCCCGCTACCCGGCTGAGCCGTTCCGATCGCACCGGGTGTCGCGGTCGTGGTCGAAACCGCACTCGACCCCCGCACGTGGCGTTTCCACACCTCACGGGCACCTGGCGGGCCCGGCGTAGGCGCCCGTTCCGGTCGCGTCGCAGCCGCCGGTCGACTCCTACGTGCAGCTGGTCGTCGGTTGACCGTCGCTGTGGGGCTCACCTGCGAGGGGTGAGGCGCCGCGTGGCCGGGGCAACGACCATGAGGCTGCGGGAGGAGACCGGCCGCGGGCGAAGGCCGGGGAGGGACCTCGACGATGCGCGACGACGCAGAGCGGGAAGTGAGCGCCCGAGCCGACACCGGCGCGGGGCTCCGGCCGGGGTGGGGCGTGATGACCGTCGCGTGCGTGTCGACGCTGGTGGTGAACGCGAACACCTCGGCGGTGAGCATCCTGCTGCCCTCGATCGGGGTGGACCTGCAGGCCTCGATGGACGTCCTTCAGTGGGCGGTGACCGGGTACATGCTCGTCGGGGCGGCGGTGATCGTCACCTCCGGCGCGATGGGAGACGTCTTCGGTCGGCGACGCATGTTCGTGGCCGGGTTGGTGCTGTTCGTGGTCTCGTGCGTGCTGATCGCGCTCGCCCAGGCGGGCTGGATGGTGGTGGTCGGCCGTCTGATCCAGGGGGCCGCGGGGGCCACGATCCTTGCTTGTGGGTTGAGCCTGCTCTCGGTCGCCTCGTCCGGGCCGGCGCAGATGCGCGCGGTTTCCCTGTGGGGCGCCGGCGCGGCAGCGGGTGCAGCGGCCGGGCCGGTGATCGGTGGTGTCCTCAACGAGGCGACCGGATGGCAGGGCCTGTTCTGGATCGACGCGGCGATCGCGGCGGCCTGCATCCCGCTCGCGCTGCTCACGGTGGCCGAGTCACGCGACCCGAACCGCCCACGCACGATCGACTTCGCGGGGACCGTCCTGATCGCCGGTGTCCTGGTCCCGTTCGTGTTCGCCATGACCGAAGGGTCGAGCTGGGGATGGCTCTCGGTCCCCACCCTGGCCTGCTTGATCCTGACGGTGGTGGCGGCGGTCGGCTTCGTCGCCGTCGAGCGGCGGGTGTCATCTCCGCTGGTCGACCTGCGGCTGCTGCGCAACAAGCAGCTTGTCGCCTCCACGTGGGTGATCTTCGTCGGGGCCGGGGCGATAGCCGCGCTCAGCTTCATACTCAGCCTGTACTTCCAGGACCCGGACACGCTCGGTTTCTCGAGCCTGCTCGCGGGCCTCGCCGTGCTGCCCCTGGCCGCTGTCGTGATCATCTTGGCTCCGCTGGTCGCCCCGCTGGCCCACCACTTCGGCGCCCGATCCGTGGTTCTCGCAGGCTTTGTCATCCTGACCGCGGGATTCTTCCTGCTCGCTGCCGTCGATCCATCCTGGGAGTACGGCAGGTTCGTGCTGCCGCTGCTGTGCATCGCTGCGGGACTCTCCCTGACGAACGGGCCCGCGTCCTCGATCGCCACCTCCTGCGTCACCCGCGAGCAGGTCGGCCAGGCCTCCGGCATCTCCAACATGGCCCGTTACGTCGGCGGCGCCGTGATGACCGCCGTCGTTGCCGGCATCTACAGCAACGTGATCACAGCCCGCTTGATGGAGGGCGCACCACGCGCCGACGCCCTCGCCGCCGGGTTCTCCCGAGGATGCATCGCGCTCGCGATCTTCTCGGCCTCCACCATCGTGTTCGCCGTATTCGCTGCCCATCGACCGAAACGGCTGCAGACCATCGACTACGCGGCCGCGGCCGCGGCGACGTCCCACACCCTCCCGGTAGCGGAGGTCGGCAGCGCGCGTTGACGGAAGCGCCTCGGAGTTCTTGTCGGCGGGGGCAACGCCGCGCCGACCGCGTGCGACCCTCTGCCGACGTCGCGGGATGCGCCTGTGAAGCCGCCCACTCGCGCACGCCGTGGCCGCAGAGGGAGGCCCCGGCGCCGGGGTACCGATGGGAACGGTGCGGCAACTGATCACCGGGTGTGTGGTGGCAGCGTGCTCGGGGGTCGCGGTGGGCCTGGCCGCCGTGGCGTCCGTGGTGCCTGCGGCGGCCGTGCCGATGCCGAGCGACCGCCCATCGACCGCCTGGGTACACCGCACGGGCGCGGCTCGGGAGTCCGTGCCCGTGCGGGTGGACCTCAGGAGTAGGAGTGCTCCGCGTCGGGGTACTCCCCGCCGCGGACCTCCGCGCCGAAGCGGCGTGCCGCGTCCAGCAGCACCCCGCCGAGGTCGGCGTACTGCTTGACGAACCGGGGCTTGCGACCGCGGTTCATCCCGGCCATGTCGGACCAGACCAGCACCTGGGCGTCGGTGTCCGGACCGGCGCCGATGCCGATGGTGGGGATCGTGAGCTCGGCGGTGACCCGCTTCGCCACGTCTGCGGGCACCATCTCGAGCACCACGGAGAACGCGCCCGCGGCCTGCAGGGCCAGCGCGTCCTCGACCAGCCGCTCGCCCGCGTCACCGCGGCCCTGGATGCGGAACCCGCCGAGGGCGTGCTCGCTCTGGGGGGTGAAGCCGAGGTGCGCCATCACCGGGATCCCTGATCCGGAGAGCGCTTCGACCTGGGGGGCGAACCGCGCGCCGCCCTCGAGCTTGATGGCGTGCGCGCCGCCCTCCTTCATGAACCGGAAGGCGGTGGCCAGCGCCTGCTCCGCGGAGACCTGGTAGCTGCCGAAGGGCAGGTCGGCCACGACGAGGGCGCGCTTGGTGCCCCGAACCACGGCCTTGACCAGCGGCATCAGCTCGTCGACCGTCACCGGCAGGGTGTTGTCGTAGCCGTAGACGTTGTTCGCGGCGGAGTCCCCGACGAGCAGCACCGGGATACCGGCCTCGTCGAAGATCTCCGCGGAGTACATGTCGTAGGCGGTGAGCATCGGCCACCGCTCACCGCGCTCCTTGAGCTCGCGCAGGTGGTGGATGCGGGTTCGCTTGGGCCGGGCCGGCGCCCGATAGGGCGACTGCTCCTCGGCGGCGGGTGCCGGGGTCCCCGCAGCGGCGTTGGTCTCGGCAGCAGACATCGTCGTCCGTCCTCCCTCGAGGCCCGCGTCACGGGTCCCCGGGTCGTCAGGGGCTGAGGACCGAAGCCTGACACCCCGATGGGCCGCCGCGCAGCGACGAGCGACGCAGTTCACACGCCTAGGGCGGCCGACTCCGGTCGATCGCGAGGATCCCGCGACTCGCGCACCGGGATCCGGCGACTCGCGGGCGGGGGTACCCCGACTCGCGGGCGGGGATACCCCGACTCGCGGGGAGGGTCAGGGGCGCTTCTCGCGCCAGGAGTTGGTGATCGGCAGCCGCCGGTCCCGGCCGAACGCCTTCAGGCTGATCTTGGTGCCCGGCGGGTACTGGCGACGCTTGTACTCGGCGCGGTCGACCATCCGCACCACCTCCTCGATCAGGCCGGCGTCGAACCCGGCCGCGACCATGTCCTCGAAGCCGCGGTCGGACTCCACGTAGTCGTCCAGGATGTCGTCGAGCAACGCGTAGTCGGGCAGCGAGTCGGTGTCGAGCTGGTCGGGCCGCAGCTCCGCCGACGGCGGCTTGGTGATCGAGTCCGGGGGGATCGGCAGGGTCTCGCCACGCTGTTCGGCCTGCTCGTTGCGCCAGCGGGCGAGCTTCCAGACCAGTGTCTTCGGCACGTCCTTGATCGGTGCGAAGCCGCCGACGGCGTCGCCGTAGATCGTCGAGTAGCCGACCGCGAGCTCGGTCTTGTTCCCGGTCGCGAGCACCAGGTGCCCCTCGAGGTTCGACAGCGCCATCAACGTCACGCCGCGCGCGCGGGCCTGCACGTTCTCCTCGGCCAGCCCGGTGAGATCGAGCTGGGAGACGAACACCTCGACCATGTCGGCGATCGGCTCCACCTGGTAGTGCAGGCCGGTGCGCCGGGCCATGTCGGCGGCGTCGTCCTTGGAGTGCTCGGAGGAGTACTTCGACGGCATGGAGACGCCGTGCACCGCGTCCGGGCCCAGCGCGTCGACGGCCAGCGCGGCGACCACCGCGGAGTCGATACCACCGGACAGGCCCAGCACCACCGATCGGAAGCCGTTCTTGCGCACGTAGTCGCCCAGGCCGGTGACCAGCGCCGACCAGACCTCGGCCTCGTCGGACAGCGGCTCGGCCAGCGTCGGCCCGGCGATCGGCGCGCGGTCGGTCACCGGCGCGGCGTCCAGGGTGGAGCGGCGCACCTCGAAGCCGGCCGGGGCCGCCGCCTCGTCCCGGTCGTCGTCCCGGTCGTCGCGTCCCCCCGGCAGGTCCAGGTCGACGACCAGCAGGTGCTCGACGAACTGCGGCGCCCGCGCCAGCAGAGAGCCCGCCTCGTCCACGACCATCGAGTCGCCGTCGAAGACCAGCTCGTCCTGCCCGCCGACCAGGTTCACGTACGCCATCGGCGCACCGGCCTCGCGGGCCCGGCTCGCCACGAGCTCCCCGCGGACGTCGTCCTTGGCCCGCTCGTAGGGCGAGCCGTTGAGACACACCAGCAGGTCGACACCGACCTCGCCGTAGGCCGCGACCGGCCCGCCGTCCTGCCAGATGTCCTCGCAGATGACCAGGCCCAGGTCGACCCCGCGGTAGCGGATCACGGGCAGGTCGTCGCCGGCGTGGAAGTAGCGGAACTCGTCGAACACGCCGTAGTTGGGCAGGTGGTGCTTGAAGTAGCGGTCCACGACCCGGCCACGGTGGATGACCGCGGCGGCGTTGCGCGGGCCCACCTCGTCGGCGTCGAGGTACCCGACGATCACCAGCAGCTCGCCCAGCCCGGCGTCGGCGAGCTGTCCGGGCAGCGCGTCGAGGGCCTTGCGTGACGCGGCCGTGAACGAGTCGCGCAGGGCGAGGTCCTCAACCGGATACCCGGTGAGCACCATCTCCGGCAGCGCCACGACGTCGGCGCCGGCGGCCGCCGCGCGGGCGCACTGATCCAACACGATCCGGGTGTTGCCGGTGATGTCGCCGACGCAGGCGTTGACCTGGGCGAGCGCGATGCGCAGGGGGGTCATGACCACGATTCTGCTCCACCCTCCGGCACGGCAGGAGATGCATGGGGTCCGACCGCTGGCATGCTGACCCCGTGCAGGTTCGCCGCGATCGGTCCCATTCCCGCCCCCCGCTGCTCGCCCTGGCCCTGTCGGCTGCCGTCCTGATGACCGCCGCGTGTACCGCCGCCGCGCCGGGTTCACCGAACCCGGCCGCGGCGACGACCCCGGACCCGGCGCTGGCGCAGTTCTACGACCAGCACCTGTCCTGGGGTCCGTGCGAGCCGTTCGCGCAGACCGAGAGCGCCCGGACCGCGTTCGCCGATCCCAAGTTCGACTGCGCCAGGCTCGAGGTCCCGCTCGACTACGCCGCACCTGACGGCGAGCGGGCGGAGATCGGCGTGATCCGGCAGAAGGCGCAGGGCCCGGGCCCGAAGGTCGGTTCGCTGCTGACCAACCCGGGCGGGCCCGGGGTGTCCGGGATGAGCGCGCTGGCCAGCCTCGTCAGCTCCGGTGCCGGGAGCGGTCCGGTCGCGCAGCGGTTCGACCTGATCGGTTTCGACCCGCGTGGGGTGGGGGCGAGCACGCCCGCCATCGACTGCCTCGACGACCCGGAGTGGGACGCCGAGCGGGCCGACCTCGACGTCGACCCGTCGCCGGCCGGCGTGGCGCAGACCGAGGCGGAGAACAAGGAGTACGTCGAGCGCTGCGTCTCGCGGACCGGCGTCGATGTGCTGGCCAACGTCGGGACCCGGGACGCGGTGAAGGACATGGACGTCCTGCGCGCGGCGCTGGGCGATCCGAAGCTGAACTACCTCGGCTACTCCTACGGCACCCGGCTGGGCTCCGCCTACGCCGAGGCCTTCCCCGGCAACGTGCGGGCGCTCGTGCTCGACGGGGCGCTCGACCCGACGCAGAGCACCGTGGACCGGGTCGTCGCCCAGAACGCCGGGTTCCAGGGCGCCTTCGACGCCTTCGCCACGTGGTGCAGCCAGCAGGCCACGCCGTGCCCGCTGGGTCAGGATCCGAAGCAGGCGACCACGGTGTTCCAGGCCCTGGTCCGACCGCTGATCGACAAGCCCATCCCGACCGGTGACGGACGGCAGCTGGGCTTCGGTGACGCGCAGACCGGCGTCTCGCAGGCGCTCTACCTGTCCCAGCTCTACCCGTTGCTCAGCCAGGGCATCGCCGGGCTGGCCCGCAACGACGGCTCGATCCTGCTCCGGCTGGCCGACTTCTACTACGACCGCGAGGCCGACGGTAGGTACGCGAACACCCTCGAGGCGTTCACCGTGATCGGGTGCGTGGACGAGGAGCGGATCACCGACCGGGCGGAGGCCGCCGAGGTGAACCGGCGGGCGATCGAGGCCGCCCCGTTCCGTGACCCCGGCCGCGGTGTCGTGGCGGCGCTGGACCAGTGCGCGTTCTGGCCGGTCCCACCGACCAGCCAGCCGCACGTCCCGCAGGTCGAGGGGCTGCCGCCGACGCTCACGATCTCCGTGACCGGCGACCCGGCGACCCCGTTCCAGGCCGGGGTCGATCTCGCGAAGGCCCTCGGCGGGTCGCTGCTGAAGGTGCAGGGCAATCAGCACACCGTGGCCCTGCAGGGCGACGCGTGCGTCGACGACATCGTCAGCTCGTACCTGGTCGACCTGACCGTGCCCGCCGAAGGGGCCGAGTGCAAGCTCTCAGCCTGACCGGTGCCGTGGGCGTCGCGCCGGGCGCGGTGACCGGATTCGCACTCGTCGAGCGGGGACGAAACATTGCCGTAACAGGGCGTTCCTAGGCTCGGCGACCATGGACCGCCAGCAGGAATTCGTGCTGCGCACGCTCGAGGAACGCGACATCCGCTTCGTGCGGCTGTGGTTCACCGACGTGCTCGGCTATCTCAAGTCGGTGGCGGTGGCGCCCGCGGAGCTCGAGGGCGCCTTCGCCGAGGGGATCGGATTCGACGGGTCCGCGATCGAGGGCTTCGCGCGGGTCTACGAGTCCGACATGGTGGCCCGGCCCGACCCGTCGACGTTCCAGGTGCTGCCGTGGGAGACGGCGAGCGGTGAGCACTACTCGGCCCGGATGTTCTGCGACATCGCGATGCCCGACGGCTCGCCGTCGTGGGCCGACCCCCGGCACGTGCTCCGCCGGGCGCTGAGCAAGGCCGCCGAGGCCGGCTTCACCTGCTACGTGCACCCCGAGATCGAGTTCTACCTGCTGCGCGACCTGCCCTCGGACGGGACCTCACCGATCCCGGCCGACTCCGGCGGCTACTTCGACCAGGCCGCCCACGACGTCGCCCCGCATTTCCGGCGCAACGCGATCGAGACGCTGGAGTCGATGGGCATCTCGGTGGAGTTCAGCCACCACGAGGGCGGCCCGGGCCAGCAGGAGATCGACCTGCGCTACGCCGACGCGCTGACCATGGCCGACAACATCATGACCTTCCGGTACGTGGTGAAGGAGGTCGCGATCACCCAGGGCGTGCGGGCCTCCTTCATGCCCAAGCCGTTCTCCGAACACCCCGGCTCGGCCATGCACACGCACTTCTCGCTGTTCGAGGGCGACCGCAACGCGTTCCACGATCCGGACGACCCCTACGAGCTCTCCGAGACCGGCAAGGCCTTCGTGGCCGGTGTGCTGCGGCACGCGCGCGAGATGAGCGCGGTGACCAACCAGTGGGTCAACTCCTACAAGCGGCTGATCACCGGTGGTGAGGCGCCCACGGCCGTCTGCTGGGGTCACGCCAACCGCTCCGCGCTCGCCCGGGTCCCGATGTACTCCCCGGGCAAGTCCTCCACCCGGCGGGTGGAGATCCGCACCCTGGACACCGCGTGCAACCCGTACCTCGCGTTCGCGGTGATCCTCGGCGCCGGGCTGATGGGCGTCCAGAAGGGCTACGAGCTGCCCCCGCCCACCGAGGACGACGTCTGGTCGCTCACCGAGACCGAGCGCCGGGCGATGGGCTACGAGTCGCTGCCGCAGAACCTCACCGAGGCCCTCGCGGCGATGGAGCACTCCGAGCTGGTCGCCGAGATCCTCGGTGAGCACGTCTTCGACTTCTTCCTGCGCAACAAGCGGCAGGAGTGGGACGGCTACCGGCGCCAGGTCACCCCGTACGAGCTGGCGACCTACCTGCCGGTGCTCTGAGCCGGGGCCGCCGCGACGGCCCCGGCCGGTCGGGGAACCGGGCCGGCGGCCTACCTGCCGGCCCGGTGATGGCGCACCTGGGCGGCCAGGAACTCGACGCCGGCGCGCAGCGCGGCGACGCCGTCGGACGTCGACTCGCCCAGCGAACGGACGTCGGCGTCGGTGGTCACGGTGGCGCTGCTGCGGACGCTCGCCCGCAGCTCGGCGGCGATCTCGCAGAGCTGCTCGGTCCAGCGCTCCGCCTCCGGTAGCGCAGCCTGGACGCGCGCGCCGTCCGGATCGCGCTGCAGCCCGCGCAGATGCCCGTCGAGCGCGGTGGACAGGCGGCCGAGTTCGCGGTGTTGGTCGGCGACCGTCGCCGAGACCAGCGGTTGCACCGCCGCCGCGGCGAGTTGCCGGTCGGTCTCGGCGACCGCGGCGGTGAGCCGCTGCCGGAGCCTGGCCGCGGTCCGTTGCGGGCCCTCCGGACCGGCCAGTGCCTGGAACGACGTGCGGGCCTGCTCGATGCGGTGCGACTGCGCCCCGGCGAAGCTGCGCGCCCGCCGCCACACCCGGCGGACCACGACGATCGTGACGATCAGCAGCACGAGCGCGACCCCCCCGGCCACCGCCAGGAACGTGGGGTTCGTGAGCAGCTGGACCACCAGCTCCGCGCTGCCGTCCTGGGCCAGCACCGTCGTGTCGGTGTTGCCCGCCATCGTGCCTCCTCGTCGCGTGCGCCACTCCCGGCATCCAGATTACGGATGCGCCGGGCCGGGCGTCCCTGCCGCGCCCCGACCGAGGCGCGACCCGGGGCGGATACGGCAGGATCGACCACCGTGACGGAACGGCGCACCGGTGCATCGCTCGCCCGCCTGGGCCTCACCGAGGCATGGGCCGAGGCGACGCTGATCGAGCTCGGTTGGTGGGCCCGCGACAAACCGGTCGACGACGCGGCGCCGATCATGTGGGCGCTGGCCCGCAGCCCCGATCCGGACCTGGCGTTGCGCTCGGTCGAACGGCTGGCCCAGGCAGCACCGGACTGGCGGGACCTGGACGCGGCGCTGCGCACGGACGAGGGCCTGCGCGGCCGGCTGTTCGCCCTGCTGGGCAGCTCGACCGCCCTCGGCGACCACCTCATCACCAACCCCGAGCAGTGGCACCAGCTGACCGACGGCCCGGACCGCAGCAACCCCCCGCCCGACCTGGCCCGCCGGACCGCGAACCTGATGCGGGCCGTCGGCGCCGACCCCGACGCCCCGCCCGCGGGCTCTCCCGGCGGGGCCCGGGCCGCCCTCACCGGCGGCGAAGCCGTCACCGCCCTGCGCACGGCCTACCGCAACGAGGTGCTCGGGCTCGCCGCCGCCGACCTCGCCGCGGTGGGAGAACCGTCGCTGCCGGTGATGGAGCTCGACGACGTCGCGGCCCAACTCGCCGACCTCGCGACCGCGGCACTGCGCGCGGCGCTCGCCGTGGCGGTCGCCGAGGTCGACCCGGAGGGCGAGGCGGCCGACGCGCGGCTCGCAGTGATCGCGATGGGCAAGACCGGTGGGCACGAGCTGAACTACGTCAGCGACGTCGACGTCATCTTCGTCGCCGAACCCGCCGACGCCACCGCCACGAAGCTGGCCGGCCGGATGATGCGCATCGCGGGCGAAGCGTGCTTCGAGATCGATGCCAACCTGCGTCCGGAGGGCCGGCAGGGCGCGCTGGTCCGGACCCTGGATGCGCACCTGTCGTACTACAAGCGGTGGGCCAAGACCTGGGAGTTCCAGGCGTTGCTCAAGGCGCGGCCGGCGGCCGGCGACCCGGACCTGGGCCGGGCGTACGCCGACGCCGTCGCCCCGCTGGTGTGGAACGCCGCGGACCGCGAGGACTTCGTGGCCGACGTGCAGGCGATGCGCCGCCGGGTCGAGGACCACGTGCGGCCCGAGATCGCCGAGCGGGAGCTCAAACTCGGCCGCGGCGGGCTGCGCGACGTCGAGTTCGCGGTGCAACTGCTGCAACTGGTGCACGGGCGGACCGACGAGGCCCTGCGCTCGCCGTCCACACTGGAGGCGCTGGCTGCGCTCGCGGACCGCGGGTACGTGGCCCGGGAGGACGGCGCGAACCTGGCCGCGTCCTACCGGTTCCTGCGGCTGCTCGAACACCGGCTGCAGCTGCAGCGGATGCGCCGCACCCACCTGCTCCCGGCCGAGGACGACACCGACGCGCTGCGCTGGCTGGCCCGGGCCGCCCGGCTGCGCTCCGACGGGCGCCGCGACGTGGTCGGCGTGCTGCTCGCGGAGTGGGGCCGCAACGCCCGGCGGGTGCGCCGGCTGCACGAGAAGCTGTTCTACCGGCCGCTGCTGTCCGCGGTCTCCCGGCTGCCCGCGGACGCCGCCCGGCTCTCGGAGTCGGCGGCGAAGGCCCGGCTGGGGGCACTGGGCTGGGCCTCGCCCGAGGGCGCGCTCAACCACCTGAGGGCGTTGACCGGCGGGGTGTCGCGGGCGGCGGCGATCCAGCAGACGCTGCTGCCGGTGCTGCTCGACGAGCTCGCGAACAGCCCCGATCCGGACCGCGGCCTGCTGGCCTACCGCCGGGTGTCCGAGGCGCTGGCGAACACGCCGTGGTACCTGCGGTTGCTGCGCGACGAGGGCGCGGTGGCCCAGCGGCTGATGCGGCTGCTGGGCACCTCCGCGCTGGTCCCGGACCTGCTGGTGCGCGCCCCTGAGGTGCTCCGGATGCTGGCCTCGCCGGTCGCCGGTCAGGCCGACGAACTGACCAGGGACCCGGCCGAGGTGGCCGCGTCGTTGCGCACGACGGTGGCCCGCCAGTCCGATCTGGCCGGTGCCGCCGCCAGCGCGCGCTCGCTGCGGCGCCATGAACTGCTCCGGGTGGCCTGCGCGGATCTGCTCGGGCTGCTCCCGGTCGAGCGGGTGTGCGAGGCGCTGAGCTCGGTGTGGGTCGCGGTGCTGCAGGCCACCCTGGAGCGGGCCGAGAAGTCCCTCGCCACCGGCGGCCCCCCGCCCGCCCGGATCGCCGTGATCGGGATGGGTCGCCTCGGCGGGGCCGAGTTGGGCTACGGCAGCGACGCCGACGTGCTGTTCGTCTGCGAGCCGGCGGGGGATGCGAGCGACACCGAGGCCGTCAAGTACGCGACCATGGTCGCGGAGACCGTCCGTCGCCAGCTCGGTACCCCGAGCCCCGACCCCGCCCTGGTGGTCGACGCCGACCTGCGCCCCGAGGGGCGCTCGGGGGCGTTGGTCCGCACCTTGGGCTCCTACCGGGAGTACTACGCACGGTGGGCCGAGGTGTGGGAGGCCCAGGCCCTGCTGCGGGCCCGGCCGGTGGCCGGGGACGCCGACCTGGGCCGCCGGTTCATCGAGATGGTGGACCCGATCCGGTACCCCGCCGACGGGCTGAGCCCGGCCGCGGTGACCGAGATCCGGCGGATCAAGGCCCGGGTCGACGCCGAGCGGCTGCCCCGGGGAGCGGACCGCAGTACGCACACGAAGCTGGGCCACGGCGGGCTCGCCGACGTCGAGTGGACCGTGCAACTGCTGCAGCTCCAGCACGCCGGGGACAATCCCGAGCTGCGCACCACCTCGACGCTGGAGGGGCTGCGCGAAGCGGCCGAGGCCGGCCTGCTCAGCGCCGAAGACGCCTCCGAGTTGGCCGCCGGCTGGTCCATGGCGACCCGGGCGCGCAACGCGGTGATGCTGGTCAAGGGCAAGCCGGGGGACCAGCTGCCGCGCTCGGGTCGGGACCTGGCTGCGGTGGCGAGCGCGCTGGGCTATCCGGCCGGCGACGACCCGGGCATCTTCCTCGACGAGTACCGGCGCACCACCCGCCGCGCCCGGGCGGTCGTTGAGCGGGTCTTCTACGGCTGGTGACCCCGTGAGTGGACCGGGGTGCCGGAGCGCCCCGGACCACCCACGAGCGCCCGGCGCAGGTGATCAGTCGCAGCCACCGGCCCTCGCTGTCTCGGCGGACCGGTGGGTCCTGTCGCGGCGACACGGGCGAAGGCATGGTCGACGGCACGGCGCAGTTCGTGCACCAGCAGCCGGTAGGCCAGCCGTGGCCGGACCTGTCGCCGGACGGGCGCTGCGGGGTTAGCGTCGACCGGTGCCGACGACCGCCGCCACGCTCACCTTCCTGCTCGGTTCTGTGGCGTTCATCCTGGTGCCGGGGCCGAGCGTCTTGTTCATCGTCGGGCGGGCACTCGCGCACGGCCGCCGGGCGGCCCTGGCCAGCGTCGCCGGGAACTGCGCCGGGGTGTCCGTGCTGATCGTCGCGGTCGCGTTCGGTGCGGGGGAGGTCGCGGAGCGGTCCGTCGCCGCGTTCACGGTGCTCAAGCTCGTCGGCGCCGCGTACCTCTGTTACCTGGGCATTCACACCTTCCGCACCCGCGGTGACCTCGCCGCGGCGCTGGGGGCCGCCCCCGGTCCGGCGGCCGACCGGCGTGTCTTCGCCCAGGGGGTGCTGGTCGGCGTGACGAACCCGAAGGCGGTGGTGCTGTTCGCTGCCGTGCTGCCGCAGTTCGCCGACCCGGCGGTGGGCAACCCGGCGACCCAGATGCTCGTGCTCGGGCTGCTGTTCGTGCTGACCGCGTCGGTCCTGGACAGCGTGTGGGGCCTGGCCGCCGGCACCGCCCGGAACTGGTTCGCGACCTCGCCGCAGCGGCTGCGCCGCCTCGGCGGCGCCGGCGGGCTGATGATGATCGTGATGGGTGCCGGGCTCGCGGTGAGCGGGCGCCGGGACTGACGCCGAGGTCGCTCGGTGCGGACCGATCGGTGACCGGAGCGCTCAGCCGCCGCCGGCGGCCCCGGTGTCGACGGCCCCGGCATGGGTCGGCGCGGCGGCGGTGGTCCGGGCGCGGGACAGCCGCCGTTCGACGTACTCGGCCAGCTTGCCCAGCGAGTAGTTGATGGCGATGAAGATGATCGCGACGATGATGTAGGTCTGGATCGGGTTGCGGAGCGTCTGGATGATGATGTTCGCCGTTCGGACGAACTCCTCGTAGCTGATGATGAAGCCGAGCGAGGTGTCCTTCACGATCACGACGAGCTGGCTGATGAGGGCCGGCAACATCACGCGGAAGGCCTGCGGCAGCAGGATCGTGCTCAGCACCTGACCCCGGGTGAGCCCCAGCGAGTAGCCGGCCTCGGACTGTCCCCGCGGCAGCGACGCGATGCCGGCGCGGATGATCTCCGCGATGATCACCGAGTTGTAGGCCGTGAGCCCGATGACGAGGTACCACAGGATCGGCAGCGAGATTCCCACCTCGGGGAGCACCCGGGCCGCGAAGAAGATCGCGATCACCACGGGGACGCCACGGAGGAGTTCGATCACGCCGACGACCAGCCAGCGGTAGGAACGCGAGGCGGTCACCCTGGTCACCGCGAAGATCGTCCCGATGACGAGGGAGAACACCAGCGTGAGCCCGGCGGCCGTCAGCGTGGCTACGAGGGCCTGCCCCAGCAGGTTCCACACCGCGGCGAAGCTGGGATCGAACGGGTTGACCAGCGGTCCCCACTTCTCGCCGGAGAACTGGCCCTGTTCGGCCAACCGCAGCACGACGAGCACGATCACGACCGCGACGATGACCGCGGCGACCAGGCTGGAGATCAGGGTGCGGCGCCGGGCCTGGGGGCCAGGGATGTCGTAGAGGACGCTACTGCTCATCGCTCGACCTCGCTCCGCTCGGCCGGCCGCTTCGCGGGGGCGCTGTGCCGGGTGATGTGCCCGCTGTGCCCGCTCATCGCGCCACCGCCAGCTTGCGCTCGAGCCGGGCGAGGACGATGCCTGCGGGGATGGTCAGGATGAGGTAGCCGAGCAGGACCCCGGTGAGCACGCCCGCGGCCGCGTAGCCCTGGGCGGAGGTGAGTTGGACGCCCACCGCGAACAGGTCGCCGCCGACGCCGAACGCCCCGACGATGGCCGAGTTCTTGATCATCGCGATGATCACGCTGCCGAGCGGGGGCACCACCGTGCGGAACGCCTGCGGGAGCACGATCAGCGACAGCGACTGGGAGAACGTCAGTCCCATCGCGCGCGCGGCCTCGGCCTGCCCGGCGGACACCGAGTTGATGCCGCTGCGGACGGCCTCGCAGACGAACGCCGCGGTGTAGAGGGTCAGGCCGGCCACGCCGAACCAGAAGTACGAGCCGTTGATGCCCAGCTCGGGCAGCCCGAACGCGACGGCGAACAGGACGACCGCGAGCGGGGTGTTCCGGAACACCGTCACCCACGCGGCACCGACCGCGCGCAGGGGAGGCACCGGCGAGACGCGGAACGCGGCCAGGATCGTCCCCAGTATCAGCGAACCGACCGCGGCGAGGATGCAGATCCGCACGGTCTGCAGGAAGCCCTGCACATACAGTGGGAACTGCTCGACGATGACTCCCACGGCACCCCTTCCAGGCGAACGGCCGAAGGGGGAGCGGCCTCCGCGGAGTCGTCCGCGGAGCCGCTCCCCCCGGCGGCGACGGTGGTCAGCTACAGGCGTCGGCGGGCGGCAGCGACGGCGCCTGCGGCGAGACCTTGCCGGCGGTGTTCTTCCACGCCGCCTCGTAGGAGCCGTCGGCCGCGGCCTCCTGGAGCGTGGTGTTGATGAACTCGCAGAACTTCACGTCACCCTTGGGGATGCCGATGCCGTAGGGCTCCTGGGTGAACTGCTGGCCGACGAGCTTGAAAGCACCCTGGCTGGAGTCGACCAGGCCGAGCAGGATGACGTTGTCGGTGGTGACGGCCTGGACCTGGCCGGTGCGGAGGGCGTCGGCGCACTTGGAGTACACGTCGAACAGCACGAGGTTCGCCGGGTCGATGTACTCCTTGATCTTCTCCGAGGGCGTCGAGCCGGCGACGGAGCAGACCTTCGCGTTGGCCGCACGCAGGGACTCCGGGCCCGTGATGGTCGTGTCGTCCTTGGCGACCATCAGGTCCTGGCCGGCGATGTAGTACGGGCCGGCGAAGCTGATCCGTTCCTTGCGCTTGGCATTGATCGTGTAGGTGGCGACGACCATGTCGACACGGCCCTGCTCGATGACCTCCTCGCGGACGGCCGACGGCGCCTCCGTGTAGGTGATCTTGTCGGCGGGGATGCCCAGCTTGGCCCCGATGATCTTCGCGATCTCCACGTCGAAGCCCGCGGGGTTGCCGTCGAGGCCCTTGAGGCCGAACAGCGGCTGGTCGAACTTCGTGCCCACTCGCAGCGCCTGCGCTTTGTTGAGCTTGTCCATCGTGGTCCCGGCCTCGAACGAGACGTTCTCGGCGGCCGGCGGAGCACCGCCCGTGGAGCCCAGTGACGAGGACTGGTTCCCGCACGCTGTCGCGGTGAGCACCAGCGCCGCCGCTACTGCGGCGACCTTGGTGAGGTGGGAAAGGCGCATGGGGGTGCGTGTCCTTTCGTGCTGGCCCAGGACGCGGGATGCGTCATGGAGGTGATCGACCCGGTCGGTGCGGGAAGTCAGTGGGTCAGGATCTTGCCGAGGAAGTCCTTGGCGCGATCCGAGGTCGGGTTGGAGAAGAAGTCGTCAGGGGTGGAGTCCTCGACGATCTCGCCGTCGGACATGAAGATCACCCGGTTCGCCGCGCGGCGGGCGAAGCCCATCTCGTGGGTCACGACGAGCATGGTCATGCCCTCCTTTGCCAGCCCGGTCATGACGTCGAGAACCTCGTTGACCATCTCCGGGTCGAGCGCCGAGGTGGGCTCGTCGAAGAGCATGACCTTGGGACGCATGGCGAGCGCCCGCGCGATCGCGGCGCGCTGCTGCTGGCCGCCGGAGAGCTGCGCGGGGTACTTGTCGCGCTGGTTGGCGATGCCGACCCGCTCGAGCAGTTCCAGGGCGCGCTTCTCGGCGTCGGCCTTGCCGGTCCTGCGGACCTTGATGGGCGCGAGCGTGACGTTCTCGAGGATCGTCTTGTGTGCGAAGAGGTTGAAGCTCTGGAACACCATGCCGACGTCGGCCCGCAGCTTCGCGAGGTCCTTGCCCTCGGCGGGCAGGGCCTTGCCGTCGACCTCGATGACCCCGTTGTCGACCGGCTCCAGCCGGTTGATGGTGCGGCAGAGGGTGGACTTGCCGGAGCCCGACGGCCCGAGGACCACGACCACCTGACCGGGCGCGACCTCCAGGTCGATGTCGCGCAGCACGTGCAGTTCACCGAAGTGCTTGTCGACCCCGGCCATTCGGATCATGGGCGTGCCGGTGCCGCCACTGTCACTGGTCATGGGAACCTCCGTGCATGGCGGGACGCTAGGGCGAATCGGACACCACAGTCCAGCACCTTGAGTAAGCCATAGGGTTTCCTTCCGATAACGCTGGGGGTCTGCGGAAGGCGGACGGGTGCACATCCTGCTCGTAGAGGACGATGACCGCATCGCGGCGGCGCTGCGCCCCGCACTGCACCGGCACGGGATGACCACCACCCGGCTCGCCCGGGGCCGGGGCGCGGTCGACCACCTGGCGGACGTCGACGTCGTGCTCCTCGATCTCGGCCTGCCCGACATCGACGGCGTGGACGTGTGCCGGGCGATCCGTGCGGTCAGCGAGGTGCCCGTGATCGTCGTGTCGGCGCGTGGGGAGATCGATGACCGCATCCTCGGCCTGCACTCCGGTGCCGACGACTACCTCGTCAAGCCCTACGACATCGGAGAGCTGGTCGCCCGGGTGCACCGGCGGCGCCGCGGACCGGCCGCGTCGCCGGTGGGGGAGGTGGTCGTCGTCGACGAGGTCAGCGTCGACCTGAACCGGCACGCCGTCACGGTGGCGGGCCGGGAGGTCACGTTGACCCGCAAGGAGTTCCAGGTGCTCGCTCTGCTGGCGAGCGCGGGTGGAGCGGTGTGTACCCGCAGCCGGATCGTGGCCGAGGTGTGGGGGCGCAGCTGGCCCGGCGCGAACCGGACGCTGGACGTGCACGTGGCGACCCTGCGCACGAAGCTGGGCCGCCCGGACCTGGTGCAGACCGTGCGCGGGGTGGGGTACCGGCTGGGGCAGCCCGGCGGCAGCGACCCCGGCGCGGGTTCCGGCGCCCCGGCCCCCCGGTAGCGCGCGGTGCGGGCCCGGCTGCTGGTCATCGCGCTGTTCCTCGTCGGGCTGCTCGCGGTCGGGCTGGGGGTGCCGCTCGCGCTGGCCGACGCCCGGAGCGCCCAGCAGGAGCTGTTCACCGACCGGCTGACGGACACGATCTTCTTCGCCTCGATCGCGCAGCGGCCGATCACCGAGGCCAGCCCCACCGGCCTCGCGGGCGAGCTCGCCCGCTACGAGGAGGTCTACGGCGTGGCGGTGACCGTGCTCGGCCGTGCCGGGCAGCTGATCGCCTCGTCGCGGGACGTCCCGCCGGAGCTCGACGACGACGGCCAGGAGCGGGTGCGGCTCGCGCTGGCGAACCGCCGGTCCGAGCCCTACCCGCTGCTCATGCCGTGGGACCCGCGACCGGTGGTGCTCGCCGAGCCGGTGCTGGTGGACGGCGAGGTGCACGGTGCCGCGGTCACGGTGTCCCCGACCGACGAGCTGCGGGCCGACGAGCTGCGGGTGTGGTCGACCGTGGCGGCGGCCGCGCTGCTCGCGCTCGCGCTCGGCGTCGTGGTCGCGCTGCCCGTGGTCCGCTGGATCCTGCGCCCGGTGCGCCGCCTCGACGAGGGCACCGGCCGGGTGGCTGCGGCGGTGCTGGCCGGGGGAGCGGCCGCCCCGGTGTCCGACGGCAGCGGGCCGCCCGAGCTGCGCCGGCTCTCGGCCTCGTTCGACCGGATGGCGGACACCGTCACCCAGACCCTGGCCGCGCAGCGGGCTTTCGTCGCCGACGCCAGTCATCAGCTGCGCAACCCGCTGACGGCGCTGCGCCTGCGCCTGTCCAACCTGGACGGGCACGTCGACGCGGCCGCGGCGGAGGACCATCTGGCGGCGCTCGAGGAGGCGGAGCGGCTCTCCGCCGTGCTCGACGGCCTGCTCGCGCTCGCCCGGGCGGAGCGGGCGACCGGCAGCGGGACCGTCGACGTCGACGCCGCGGTGGACGACCGGTTGGAGGCGTGGCGGCCGCTGGCCGAGCACATGGGGCTACGCCTGATCCGCGAGGGCGCCCGCGGGCTGAAGGCCTCCGCGACCGACGGCGGGATCGAGACGATGCTCGATGCGGTCCTGGACAACGCGGTCAAGTTCACCCCCGCGGGCGGCTCGATCACGGTCGCCGCCCGGCCCTGGCCGGACCGGGTCGAGATCTCCGTGCGCGACACCGGGCCCGGGATGGCTCCCGAGGAGTTGGAGCGGGCCACCGACCGGTTCTGGCGGGCCCCGGACCAGAGCAATGTGGAGGGGTCGGGGCTGGGCCTGGCCATCGCGGCACGGACCGCGGAGCTCGCGGCCGGTGCACTGCGCCTCGAACTGCCGACCGGCGGCGGGCTGCGGGTCGTCGTGTGGCTGCCGGTGCCCGCCCCGCCCACGCCCGAGCACCTCTCGTGAACGCAGGTGGCCGGGGCCGGTAGGGGAGCGGCCCGGTAACGGCAGCCGGCGATCTCGCGCTACGAGCGTGGTCGTTGTGATCGTCGATGTTCACGAACGAGGGACGAGATGCCCGCGCACCCGCGGGCGGCGGTCCGGTGGCCCCGCCGTCCGGGGAGGAGCGATCGACGTGCGGCCCGGGTCAGGCGATCGCGTGGGCGGCGGTCGCCCGCCGGCGGGTCCCGGCGAGCACCGCCGCCGCCCCGGCCGCGACGCCGGCGACGAGCAGCCCGGCGGCGGCGAGGGTCGTGGTGTCGGGGGCGAGCAGCGGCTGCCCGCGCAACGCCTGCCAGGTCAGCAGCAGCGTCGTTGCGGTGTAGCCGGCGGCGGCCACCCCGATCAGCCCGGTCCGGGCGCCGTCGTCGAGCAGCCGGCGCGGGACGGCGGTCAGCGCGGCGGCGAGCAGCGGCAGCACCTGCAGGGCGTGCATGCCGACGAAGTGCCCGATCCGCAGGTCGCCGCCCAGGCTGCTCCAGCCCACGAACGCCAGCCCGGGGGAGTCCTCCAGGGCACCCACGACATGCCCGCCCGCGCCGACGATCATGAAGCCCACCGCCATGCCGAGCAGCGACACCGCGATGCCCGACCGGACGGCCCGGGCCGTCACCGGATCCGGCCCCGGTCGGCGCAGGAAGCGCAGCGCGATGCTCAGCGTCGCGAGCCAGAGCACCACGATCGTCGCGCCCATCAGGGCGAACAGCGCGATGTCGAACGCGGTGGAGTCGTTGAAATGGCTGCGCACGCCGCGCGCCGCCTGCCCCACGATGATCACCATCTCGACCGCGGCCGCCACGCTGATCACCCAGCCGCTGCGCTGCGCGGAGCGGCCGGGCAGGTCCATGCGGGCCAGCATCCAGGACAGTGCCGCGGCGTAGAGGGAGATCGACAGCGCGAACTTGAGCGGCTTGAGCCAGACCGGCGCGCCCATCACGACCCGGCCGTCCAGTGGCAGCAGCACGGCCAGGACGGCGGCCAGGCCGGCCATCGCGACCGCGAGGGCGAAGAGGCCGGGGTGGCCGCGTCGAGCGTCGGCCAGAACGGAGCGGATCGGCATGGCGACTCCTCGGACACGCATCTGAAACGCTGTTACTGTAACAGTGTTTCAGTGTCGCTCGTCAAGGGGTCAGATGGACTTCGTGGACCGGTAGAACCTCGCGGCGCCGGGGTGCAGTGAGACCGGCTGGGTGCCGATCGCCGCCCTCGAGTCGATGGTCAACGCAGCAGCGCTCGCGGCCGCCAGCCGGGGTCGCTCCACGAACAGGGCACTGACCAGGGCATCCGCCACATCGTCCGGCATCACGGCGGGGACCAGCAGGAAGTTGCGCACCAGCAGCGTGGCCACCGGCGTCGCGATGCCGTAACTGGCGGCCGGCACCGTGCCCGAGGAGTAGACGGGGTGTCTCGCGCGCATCGCCGGCAGGACGTCCTCGAGGTCGAGCAGCCGGATCGGGAGCGTCGCGGCGAGCTCGCTCACCCCGGCCGTCGGCAGGCCTCCCGACCAGAAGAACGCGTCGATGCTGCCCTCGCGCATCGCGGCCACCGACTCGTTGATGCCCAGCTGGGCGGGCCGCAGATCGCGTTCCGGGACGAGCCCGGCCACCATGAGCAGCCGCTGCGCGATCACGGTGACCCCGGAGTCGGGTGCGCCGACCGACACCCGGGCGCCGCGCAGGTCGGCCAGCCGCGCGAACGGGGCGTCGCCCCGGACCACCACGTGCACCGCGTCGTCGTAGATCCGGGCCAGCGCCCGCAACGAGCGCGGGTCGTCCGGCGCGGTCGTGGAGAGCTGGTCGGCCGCTGTGTCGACCTGGCTGAAGGCGACGTCGGCCTGCCCACCCGCGAGCAGCGCCAGGTTCTGCACCGATCCCGCGGTCGGGAGTACCTGTGGGCGGGTGACCAGTTCGAGGTGCTGTTGCCAGGCGTCGGCGAGCGCCCCGCCCAACGCGTAGTAGACCCCCTGGGTACCGCCGGTCGCGACGCTGAGGCGGAGGTCGGTGAACGGCGAGGAGCAGCCGGACAGGGTCCCGGCGAGGCCCGCCGCCAGCCCGGCGGCGCCGAGCGCGCGCAGTGCCTGCCGCCTGCTCAGCCCCCGCCGCATGCGCGCATCCTGCCGCGCCGCCCGCGCGCGGTCGAGCCGGCCCGGGAACGAGACCGGTGCGGTCACCGTCGGCCGGACGGCTACCCTCGGATCGTGACCCGCAGTTACGCCATCCGCACCTATGGGTGCCAGATGAACGTGCACGACTCCGAGCGGATGGCCGGCCTGCTCGAGTCGGCCGGATACGAACGGGCGGCGGATCCCGAGGCCGCCGACGTCGTCGTCTTCAACACCTGCGCGGTGCGTGAGAACGCCGACAACAAGCTCTACGGCAACCTCGGGCGGCTGCGTCCGGTGAAGACTGCGCGCCCCGGGATGCAGATCGCGGTGGGCGGGTGCCTCGCGCAGAAGGACCGCGACACGATCGTCAAGAAGGCCCCGTGGGTCGACGTCGTGTTCGGCACCCACAACGTGCACGCGCTGCCGACCCTGCTCGAACGGGCCCGGCACAACGAGACCGCCGAGGTCGAGATCCTCGAGTCGCTCGAGGTGTTCCCGTCGACCCTCCCGGCCCGGAGGGAGTCGGCCTACGCCGGCTGGGTGTCGATCTCGGTCGGCTGCAACAACACCTGCACGTTCTGCATCGTCCCGTCCCTGCGCGGCAAGGAGAAGGACCGCCGCCCCGGCGACGTGCTCGCCGAGGTCTCCGCCCTGGCTGCCGACGGCGTGCTCGAGGTGACCCTGCTCGGGCAGAACGTCAACTCCTACGGCGCCGAGTTCGGTGACCGCGGCGCGTTCGCCAAACTGCTGCGCGCGTGCGGGGAGGTCGACGGACTCGAGCGGCTGCGGTTCACCTCGCCGCACCCGCGCGACTTCACCTCCGACGTCATCGCCGCCATGGCGGAGACGCCGGTGGTCTGCCCGCAGCTGCACATGCCGCTGCAGTCCGGCTCGGACGCGGTGCTCAAGGCGATGCGCCGGTCCTACCGGTCGGCCCGCTTCCTCGCGATCCTCGACGAGGTCCGGGAGTCCATCCCCGACGCCGCGATCAGCACCGACATCATCGTCGGGTTCCCGGGGGAGACCGAGGAGGACTTCCAGGCCACCCTCGACGTCGTCCGCCGGGCCCGGTTCGCGCAGGCCTTCACCTTCCAGTACTCGCCCCGCCCGGGGACCCCGGCCGCGTCGATGCCCGACCAGCTGCCCAAGGCGGTGGTCCAGGAACGCTACGACCGGCTGATCGAGTTGCAGGAACAGATCTCCTGGGAGCAGAACCGGGCGTTGGTCGGCCGGGAGGTCGAGGTGCTCGTCTCCACCGGTGAGGGGCGCAAGGACACCGCCACCCGGCGGATGAGCGGCCGGGCCCGCGACGGCAGGCTGGTGCACTTCTCCCCGGGCGAGGACAGTGAGGGCGCGGGAAACCCGGTACGGCCGGGGGACCTCGTCGTCGTGACGATCGGCTACGGCGCACCGCACCACCTCGTCGCCGACGGCGGGCTGGTCGCCCACCGGCGGACCCGGGCCGGGGACGCGTACGAGGCCGGTACCCGCCCCGGCGGCGCACCCACCGGCCTCGGACTGCCGGGGTTCGGGGCGCCGCCACCGGTTGCGGCCGACGCCGGGTGCTCGGTGGCTCCGGCCGCCGCGGTCGTGATGGAAGGTGTGCGATGAGCGAATCCCAGACCCCCGACGAGCTGAGCCGGCTCGACGCCGAGCTCGCCGGCATCGCCCGCCGCGTCGAGCGGCGAATCGATCCGGGCGTGACGGCGATGGTCGTCTCGGTCGCGGTGCTGGTGCTGATCGGGGCGATGATGTTGTCCTGGACCGGGTCCGCGCGAGGCTGGGAGATCCTCGTCGGTGCCGTGGAGCTGGGGCTGCTGCCCCAGCTGTTCACCGTCACCGCAGTCGGCTTCGGCGTGGTCGGTTCCGCCCTCGCGCTCGTCACCCGGCGCTGGGGCGTGGCCTGGTTGTGCGCGGTCGGCTGCGGGATCTCGGTGGTCAACGGCGTCTGGGCGATCTGGTCGCGGCAGATCGGAGTACCCGAGGGTGCATCCGGCCCGGGCCCGGGGCTGATCCTGGCCGTGTTCGCGGTGCTGACACTGGCGGTGTCCTGGGCGCGGATCGCGCTGCACCGGTGAGGCGGGCGGCCGCTCGCCGGAGCGGACCGCTCAGGGTCGTCGCCGGGACGGCCCCGAGCGAAGGATGCCGTGGATGACGATCGGCTAACGCCCCTGGACGGCCTGCTCGGCGGTCGTCAGCCACTCGCGCCACTGGTCGGCCTGGCCCTGGGCCTGCTCGGCGCGACGGATGTCGCCGGCCGCGCGGGCCTTCTCCGCCTGGGCCTCGAACTGGGCCACCCGGTCGCGGAACTGCGCGACCCGGGCCTCGGCCTCCGGGTCGGTGCGGCGCCACTGGCGGTCGGCCGCCTCGCGGACCTTCTCCTCGACCGCGCGCAGCCGGGCCTCCAGCGGACGGACGTCGTCGCGCGGGACCTTGCCGATCTCCTCCCAGCGCTCCTGGATGCTGCGAAGTGCCGCTCGGGCGGCGTCCGGGTCGGCCACGTCGATCTTCTCGGCCTCGTTGAGCAGCGCCTTCTTGGCCTCGGCGTTGGCGACGAACTCGGCGTCGCGCTCGGCGAAGGTCTCCGCACGCCGGGCGAAGAACGCGTCCTGCGCGGTCCGGAAGCGCTGCCACAGCGCGTCGTCGGCGTCCTTCTGCGCGCGGCCGGCGGCCTTCCACTCGGCCATCAGGTCGCGGTAGCGCGCGGCGGCGGGGCCCCAGTCCGTGGAGTCGGCCAGCGCCTCCGCCTCCAGTACCAGTTCCTCCTTGCGGGCCTTCGCCCCGGCGCGCTGGCGGTCGAGGTCGGCGAAGTGCGAGCCGCGGCGACGGTTGAACGCCTCGCGGGCCTTGGAGAAGCGCTTCCACAGCGCCTCGTCGGTCTTGCGGTCGATCCCACGGATCGTCCGCCACTCGTCGAGGATCGCCTTGAACCGGTCGCCGGCCTGCTTCCACTGGGTGGCCTCGGCGGCGAGCTGCTCGGCCTCGTCGGCCAGGGCCTCCTTGCGCGCCACCGCGGCGGCGCGCTGCGCGTCGCGGGCCGAGCGGGCGGCACCGACCGACACCTCGGCCTGGGCGACCAGCTCGTCCAGTCGGCGCCGCAGTCCGTCGACGTCGCCGACCACGGCGGCATCGGCCAGCCCGTCGCGCAGGGTGCGCGCGCTGGTCAGGGCGTGCTTCGGGTCGCCGCCGCCGGCTGTGAGGCGGGCGGCCAGCAGTTCGACCTCGGTCAGCAGGTCGTCGAAGCGGCGGGCGAAGTGTGCGAGGCCCTCCTCCGGCGCCCCGGCCTGCCAGGACCCGACGACCCGCTCGCCGTCGGCGGTGCGCAGGTAGATCGTGCCCTCGGCGTCGACGCGGCCCCAGCGCGCGGGGTCGGCGCTCGCGGCGGCGACGGGCGAGGCCCCCGCCGCGGGGGGCGCCGTGGCGGGCGCGGGCGCCGGGCCGGGGGCGGGGCGCGACGCTGAGCCCGCGGG
>NZ_JAAXKZ010000040.1 GCF_012911875.1 Pseudonocardia bannensis
GGGTGCGGGGAATGCCGGGATCCATGCCCGGGGGCCCTGCTCGCGCCGGCTGCACCTTCACGGCGGGGGACGATAGGTATGCCGGGGCCACGGACGTTGCGAAGCTGAGGGCCGTCCACGCCCTGCGTGGCCCGCTGCGCGACGAGCGGCGGCCGGTTCCTCCGGATGGCGCACGGGTTGCGCCGGATGCATCGGCGGGTCCTCAGACTCGCCGGCGGCAGCCGCCCGCCGTCCGACGGGCCACGGTCGTCGCGGGCCAGGCGCGCCCGGCGCGGACGGATCCGGCTCGAACGCCGGGAGCCGCCGCTCGGTGGTTACGGGCCTGGTCAGAACCGGGACGCGTACCGGGAGAAGCACCGCGGTGCCAGCTCGGACACATCCATCTCGCCGCCGGGGTTTCCGCAGGCGCCGCTCGACCTCCCTGATGCCGCCATTCGGCGACACCGCCCGTGGTTCCGGTCAGTACCTGAGCGCGTCGATCTTCGGCCCGTCGGTCGCAGGACGGACCGCGGTCCAGCACAAGGCAATCGGACGGTAAATCGTGAGCAACTTCTGCGTCGTCATCGCAACTCGGACGTGTTCATTCCGTTGGATCCGGCGTGTATCACGCGCGGGAGTCGTTACCCTCCGTAATCCTGCTGCATCCGAACGACGGTTGCCTCACGCTGGCCCGGATGCTGGTCCGTCGCGGAGTGCAGGTGCACGCGCTCGCGACACCGCACTACGGCTACGTGCTGGCCGGCCGCGGAATTCAGGGCCGGGTGATGCCCGACATCCGCCGGCACTCCGACGCCTGGCTGGAGGAGCTCGGCACGCTGGGAGCGGCCGGTGGCGGCGTCGTGCTGTGCGGATCCGACGCCGCCACCGAATGGGTCACGCAGAACCGGGCCGTCCTGGCGCCGTCGTTGCGCAGCTTCGAGTCGGCCGACGGCGTCCACGTAGGCCTGATGGACAAGCTGTCCCTCTACGAGACGGCCCGGCAGGTCGGGGTCCGGGTGCCGTGGATGCACCACGTCAGCACTCGTGGCGACCTCGACCACGTCCTCGACGCGATCACCTATCCCTGCGTGCTCAAGCCGCGTCTCGGGCACCTGGCCAAGCAGCAGGTGGGCTTCGGGACGCTCATCGTCGAGTCCCGGGCCCAGCTCGTCGAACCCGCCTCGCGACTGCTCGACCACGGCATCGACCTGCTGCTCACCGAGGTGGTCCCCGGCCCGGAGACCGGCCTGGAGGGCGCGGTCGCCGTCCGGGACCGGGACGGGAACTACACCCTCGAGTACGGGCGGCACAAGGTGCGCCAATGGCCGCCGAACACCGGTGTCGGATCCCTGCTCGAGTCCGCCGAGGTGCCGGAGACCCTCGCGATGAACCGGCGCCTGCTCGATCACGCCGGCTACCACGGCATCGCAGCGTGTGAGACCAAGCGCCACGAACGGACCGGCGAGCTCTACCTCATCGAGATCAATGTCCGGATCCCCGCCAGCTTCGGCCTCGCCGACGCGTGCGACACCGACGGGTCGTGGCGCCTCTACGCCACTCTGGCCGGCATCCCGCTCCCGCCGCAGGGAGCCCAGACCGACGGTCGAAAGGTGATGCTGCTGCAGAAGGACCTGCGCGCGGCCTGGCAGCGCGTCCGCCGCCACGACGCCTCGCCGGCCGACGTGGTGCGCAGCTGGCGTGGCGTCCGTGACCTCGGCGTCCTCGACCCCCGTGACCTCATGCCGGCGGTGGCGATGGCCGCCGACCTGCTGCGGGCCCGGCGGGGAGCCGGCCGGTCGAAAGGCTCTCAGGACTCGTCGACACCGGCGGTCCCGCGGAGTGACCGACGGTTGCGGGACGCACCGCCGAGAGGGGATCGCCTTCGGCGGTGAATCGATTCCGGCGGGCTGGGAGACGCACCTCTCCACATTCTCGAATCCACGCTGAAACAGCAGGCCGGATGCGTGTCGGCGCCGAAACAACGGGCACTCCGATGGAGTGCCCGGAACCCCGGGCGTTGCGGCGGAGGGAGTCGACGTGGCCGGAAGCGACAGAACCTGGCGATGGGTGGACGGGCTCGGGATCTTCAGTCTGGGGCTCGGCACCGCGCAGGTGGCGGCCCCGGGTGCGATGAACCGCCTGGTCGGGGCGAAGGACACCCCGGAGAACCGGGCCGTTCAGCGCTGGCTCGGCGGGGCCAGAGAGATCGCCGCAGGCATCGGCATCGAGACCCGCCGTGGGACCACCGGCTGGCTGTGGGCGCGGGTCGCGGGTGATGCCCTCGACCTGACCCTGCTCAGCCTGGTGCTGGCCGATCCGCGGCGCCGGCCCGACGAGCGACGGCGGGCGACGGCGGCCACGGCCGCGGTGCTGGGTGTCACGGCGGCCGACATCACCGCCGCGCTGCGGCTCAGCCGCGGCGCGGTCCGGGAGACCAGGGGAAGGGGAACTGGCGACATGGCGGAGATCGAGGCGAAGGCCATGATCACGGTCAATCGGCCGATCGGTGAGGTCTTCAGGTTCTGGCACGACCTGGAGAACCTGCCGCAGTTCATGGCCCACCTGCAGTCGGTGCGCTCTCTCGGCGGTGGCCGGTCCCGATGGCGGGCCAAGGCCCCGGTCGGCATGGAGATCGAGTGGGAAGCGGAGATCACCGGTGAGGAGATCGACGAGTTCATCGCGTGGCGCTCCGTGCCGAGCGCCACGGTGCAGAACTCCGGCGAGGTCCGGTTCCGGCCGGCGCCGGGGGGCCGTGGTACCGAGATCCGGGTACTCCTGCACTACCGCCCGCCGGCCGGGAAGCTCGGCTCGGCGGTCGCGAAGCTGTTCGGTGAGGAGCCCGGCCAGCAGGTCCGCGACGACCTGCGTCGGTTCAAGCAGGTGATGGAGACCGGGGAGGTGGTCCGGTCCGAGGCCAGCCCGGAGGGCACCAGGACCCGGCGGCTGATCGCCCAGCGCCCCGCCCAGCCGCTACCGGCCTGATTCGCCCCAGGAGAAGGGAGCACACGTCATGCGAGCCAACTGCTGGACCGGAAAGAACAGCGTCGAGGTCATGGACGTTCCGGACCCGAAGATCCTGAACTCCCGGGACGCGATCGTGCGGATCACCTCCAGCGCGATCTGCGGGTCCGACCTGCACCTCTACAACGGCTTCATCCCGACCATGAAGAAGGGCGACATCCTCGGTCACGAGTTCATGGGCGAGGTGGTCGAGACCGGCCCGGGCGTCACCAACCTCTCGATGGGCGACCGCGTCGTGGTCCCGTTCCCCATCGCGTGCGGCACCTGCGGTGCCTGCCAGCAGGGTCTGTACTCGGTGTGCGAGAACTCCAATCCCAACGCGCCGATCGCCGAGAAGCTGATGGGCCGGTCCCCCTGCGGGATCTTCGGCTACTCGCACATGCTCGGTGGCTATCCGGGCGGACAGGCGCAGTACGCGCGAGTGCCGTTCGCGGACATCGGCCCGATCAAGATCGAGGACGGGATCCCGGACGAGCAGGTGCTGTTCCTGTCCGACATCTTCCCGACCGGTTACATGGGTGCGGAGTTGTGTGACATCACGCCCGGCGACGTGGTGGCGGTCTGGGGCGCCGGGCCCGTCGGCCAGTTCGCCATCGCGAGTGCGAAGCTGCTCGGCGCGGAACGGGTGATCGCGATCGACCGCTTCGACTACCGGTTGCGGATCGCGGCCCAGCGGGCGGGTGCGACCGATGTGATCAACTACGAGCAGGTGTCGACCTTGGAGGCGCTCGAGGACATCACCGCCGGGCGCGGACCGGACGCATGCATCGATGCGGTCGGCATGGAGGCGCATCACGACATCGGCCCGCTGCACGCCTACGACCGTGCCAAGCAGGCCGCCGGGGTCGAGACCGATCGGCCGCACGTGCTCCGCGAAGCCATCATGAGCTGCCGGAACGGAGGCGTGATCTCGGTCATCGGCGTCTACGGCGGTTTCGTGGACAAGTTCCCGATGGGCGCGTTCATGAACCGGTCATTGCGGATGCGCACCGGGCAGTGCCATGTGCAGCGCTATCTCGAGCCCCTGCTCGCGCGTGTGCGCGCCGGAGAGATCGACCCCAGCTTCGTGATCACCCACCGGATGTCGCTGGAGGACGCCCCGCGGGGCTATGAGATGTTCAAGAACAAGGAGGACGACTGCCTGAAGGTCGTGCTGTCCCCCTGACCGACGATCACTCCGGGCGGCGTCCCCCGGCGGTCGACCTGCCGCCGGGGGACGCCGCACGGGAGGCCGATGTGGAGCGGATCAACGACAAGCTGCTGAGCTGGGCCTCGATCCTCGAGGAGGGCACGCGCCGGCAGGCCGAGGCGACGTCCGAGCGGCCGTTCATCCACCCGCACGTGGCGCTGATGCCCGACGCGCACCTCGGCAAGGGAGCCACGGTCGGCAGCGTGATCCCGACCGAGGGAGCCGTCATGCCGGCCGCGGTGGGTGTCGACATTGGCTGCGGGATGATGGCCGTGCGCACGCAGTTCACTGCGGACGAGGTCGTGGCGCGGCGTGGCGACGGCCGCGGGGACGGGCTCGGCCCCCTGCACGCCGGGATCGCGCGGCGGGTCCCGTTGTCCGCGGGGAAGTACAACCGTTCGCTGTCACCGACCGCGGGCCGGCGGCTGCGGGCGCTGCGGGAGCTGGCCCGTGCAGCGAAGTTCAACCCGGCCTCCTACGCCGAGAACTGGGAGCAGCAGCTCGGCTCGCTCGGGTCGGGGAACCACTTCATCGAGGTGACCGTCGACGAGCAGGACCGGGTGTGGCTGTTCCTGCACACCGGTTCCCGCGGCGTGGGGAACAAGATCGCCCAGAAGCACATCGCGGTGGCCCGTGACGAGTGCGCGTCCCTGGCCTTGCCCGACCGGGATCTCGCCCACCTGTCGGAGGGCACGGATTCGTTCGCCGCCTACATCCGTGAGATGCGCTGGGCGCAGGAGTTCGCCCGGCTGAACCGCGAGGAGATCATGGACCGGACCGCGGACGCCCTGACGGCGTGGATGGACACCGAGGTGGAACGGGTGGAGACGATCAACTGCCACCACAACTACACCACCCGCGAGCGCCACTTCGGCCGGAAGGTGTGGCTGACCCGCAAAGGCGCGATCGACGCGGCGCAGGGCGCCCGCGGGCTCATCCCCGGGTCGATGGGCACCGCGTCCTACGTGGTGACCGGCAAGGGCAACCCGTTGTCGCTGAACTCCAGCCCGCACGGCGCCGGGCGCAACTTCTCCCGGACCGCGGCCCGCAAGCGGTTCAGCCGGCAGTCCCTCGACGAGGCCATGCGTGGCGTGGCGTGGGGCCGCTCCGACGCCTTCCTCGACGAGCACCCCGAGGCCTACAAGGACATCGACGTCGTGATGGCCGACGCCGCCGACCTCGTGACCGTCGACCACACGCTCCGCCAGATCGTCAACGTCAAGGGCGACTGAACGGTCGCGCGCCGGGGCCCGGGCGCCGCGGTCCATACCCGACATCCATCGCGAGCCTGCGTAGTCGTGGGGCGAGGACGCCCTCCTGCAGTTCACCGTCGTCGACGAGGGCGATGATGCCGACCGCGTCGTCGCCGTGACCAGCCCGGTGTGAGCTGCGCGTCGAGCTGCCGGTGGCATCCCCGCGCAGCTACCGCCCGCGCCGGGTGACCGGGTGGGCCGGCCCGGCCGCCGGCCGCGGTCGCTACCTGTCCCGGCGGTCCACGAGGCGCTGCAGCTTGCCGACCGAGCGTTCGAGGGTGTCGGGGTCCACCACCTCGCAGGTCACCGTCACGCCGATCATGTCCTTGACCGCCTGAACCACCTCGCGGGCCGCGTCGGGACGGCGCCCGGCCGGGGTGTCGTGCCGGGCCTCCACCCGCACGCCCAGGGCGTCCATCCGGCCCTGGGTGGTGAGCACGAGCTGGAAGTGCGGCGCGAGCCCCGGGGTGCGCAGCACGATCTCCTCGATCTGGGTCGGGAACAGGTTCACCCCGCGCAGGATGATCATGTCATCGCTGCGGCCGGTGATCTTGTCCATGCGCCGCATGGCCGGGCGGGCGGTGCCGGGACGCAGCGCGGTGAGGTCGCGGGTGCGGTACCGGATGATCGGCAACGCCTCCTTGGTGAGCGAGGTGAACAGCAGCTCGCCCTCCTCGCCGTCGGCGAGCACGTGCCCGTCGAGCGGATCGATCACCTCGGGGAAGAAGTGGTCCTCCCAGACGTGCAGGCCGTCCTTGGTCTCCACGCACTCCTGGGACACCCCCGGGCCCATGACCTCGCTGAGCCCGTAGACGTCGACCGCGTGGATGTCCATGCGGTCCTCGATCTCGGTGCGCATCTGCTCGGTCCACGGCTCGGCGCCGAAGATGCCGACCTGCAGCGATGACGAGCGCGGGTCGATGCCCTGGCGTTCGAACTCGTCGATGATCGTGAGCATGTACGAGGGCGTGAGCATGATGATCTCGGGCCGGAAGTCCTGGATGAGCTGGACCTGGCGCGGGGTCATGCCACCGGAGACCGGGATGACCGTGGCACCGAGCTTCTCGACGCCGTAGTGCGCGCCGAGCCCGCCGGTGAACAGGCCGTAGCCGTAGGCGTTGTGCACCCTGTGCCCCGGCCGCCCGCCGGCCGCGCGGATCGAGCGGGCCATCACGGTGGCCCAGGTGTCGATGTCGCGGGCGGTGTAGCCGACGACGGTGGGCCGGCCGGTGGTGCCCGAGGACGCGTGGATGCGCCGCACCCGGTCCTGCGGCACGGCGAACATGCCGAACGGGTAGTTGTCCCGCAGGTCGGCCTTCGTGGTGGTGGGGAACTTCGCCAGGTCGGCGAGATCCCTGCAGTCGTCGGGATGCACTCCGGCGGCGTCGAAGCTCTTCCGGTAGAACGGCACGTTCTCGTAGGCATGCCGCAGCGTCCACTGCAACCGCTCGAGCTGTAGCGCGCGCAACTCGTCCACGCCCATCCGCTCGGCGGGGTCCAGGGTCTCCGGGGCGGGCGCGTTGCCGAGTCGGCGCTGCATCGTCGTCACCGCGCGGCCTCCTTCTTGGCCACCAGGGTGAGCACCTCGTAGCGGGCGACCGACTCGCCGTCCTGCCGGGTGACGTCGGCGTCCCAGCGGACCTCGCCGTAACCGGGGGACTCGCGCGGGGTGAGCTGCTTGCAGGTCAGGGTCACGGTGAGCTCGTCGCCGAACTTGACCGGGGTGAGGAACCGCAGGTTGTCGACGCCGAAGTTGGCCAGCACCGGTCCCGGGTCGGGGTCGACGAACAGGCCCGCGGCCAGGGAGACGATCAGGTAGCCGTGGGCGACGCGCTCGCCGAACAGGGGGTTGGCCGCGGCGGCCTCGGCGTCCATGTGGGCGTAGAAGGTGTCGCCGGTGAACTCGGCGAAGTGCTCGACGTCGGCCTGGGTCACGCGCCGGGGTCCGGCGACGATCGTGTCGCCGGGACGCAGCTCCTCGAGGTGTTTGCGGAACGGGTGCACGTCGGTCTCGCTGCGCTGCGCGCCCTGGACCCAACGGCCGGTGATCGCGGTGAGCGTGTCCGGGTCGGCCTGCACCGCGGTGCGCTGCATGTGGTGCAGCACGCCGCGGATGCCGCCCATCTCCTCGCCGCCGCCGGCGCGCCCGGGGCCGCCGTGCACCAGCGCGGGCAGCGGGGAACCGTGTCCGGTCGACTCCGTGGCGTCGCGTTCGTTGAGCACCAGGAGGCGGCCGTGCCAGGGGGCGACGCCCAGCACGACGTCGCGGGCGAAGGCGTGGTCGGCGGTGACCACCGAACCGGCGAGGCTGCCCTGGCCGCGGGCGGCGAGCGCGATGACCTGCTCGGTGCTCGTGTACGGCATGACCGTGCTGACCGGACCGAAGGCCTCCACCTCGTGCGGCTCGGCGCGGCCCGGGTCGGCGGTGAGCAGCAGGGGCGAGACGAACGCGCCGCGCTCGGGATCGGCGTCGAGCACCTCGACCTTCTCGGCGTCGCCGTAGACGATGCGACCGGCGGCGGCGAGCGCCTTGACGCTGCGCCGGACCTCCTCGCGTTGCTCGAGGCTCGCCAGCGCGCCCATCCGGACGCCCTCGGACGCCGGGTTGCCGATCACCGTCCTCGCCAGCCGTGCGGAGACGGCCTCGACGACGGCGTCGACGTGCTGTTCCGGGACGAACGCGCGGCGGATGGCGGTGCACTTCTGCCCGGCCTTGACCGTCATCTCGGCGACCAGGCTCTTGACGTAGAGGTCGAACTCCGGCGTGCCCGGAGCGGCGTCGGGACCGAGGATCGAGAGGTTGAGCGAGTCGGCCTCGGCGGTGAACCGGACGGCCCGGCCGACGATCGTCGGGTGGGTGCGCAGCTTGGCGGCGGTGGCCGCCGAGCCGGTGAACGACACGAGGTCCTGCTCGGTGAGGTGGTCGAACAGGTCGCCGACGCCGCCCGCGACGAACTGCAGGGTTCCCTCGGGCAGCAGCCCGGAGCCGACGATCAGCTCGACCAGCTTCGCGGCGAGGAACGCGGTCGGGCTGGCCGGCTTGATCACGGACGGGACGCCGGCGAGGAACGCGGGGGCGAGCTTCTCCAGCGGACCCCACACGGGGAAGTTGAACGCGTTGACCTGCACCGCGACGCCACGCAGCGAGGTGGCGAGGTGCTGGCCGACGAACGTGCCGCCCCGGCTCAGGGGCTCGACGCCGCCGTCGACGTAGACGGTCTCGTTGGGCAGTTCGCGGCGGCCCTTGGATGCGTAGGCCTGCAGCACGCCGATGCCGCCGTCGACGTCGAACTTGGAGTCGCCGAGTGTGGCGCCGGTTCTCGTGGAGACGGCGTAGAGCTCGTCGCGATGCTCGCGCAGGTGTCCGGCGAGGGCCTTGAGCAGCCCGGCTCGCTGGTGGAACGTCAGCTCCCGCAGCGCGGGCCCGCCCACGCGACGACCGTGTTCGAGTACACCGGCGAAGTCGATGCCTGCGGAGGAGATCCGGGCGATCTCCTCGCCGGTGACCGCGTCGTGGAGCGGACGGCCGCCGTCGGCAGGGTCGGTGGGGGAGTGCCAGCTCCCCTGAACGTAGCTGCGCAGGGTTGCCATCGGTGATCCTCCCGAGACGGCGCTGTTCTTCGGTGGCCCAGTTCTTCGTCGGCTCGCGGTCAGCTCTTCATCGCCACCGTCCTCGACCGACCGTTCGTTCTAAAGCGGGTGCGCCGAAGCTAGCACCTCGCGGCCCACAACGGAACGGTCCCGGGAGCGGTCCCGCCCCGTCGACCGATCGTTCGGTCGGAGAGCGGCTAGCATGACCCGATGGCTGTCGATCCTTCCGGCGATCCCGCTGTCCTGCTCGAACGCGACGACACCGACCCCGCGGTCGCGGTGCTGACCCTGAACCGTCCGGCCCGCTACAACGCGCTGACCGTCGAGCTGAAGGACGCGCTGCTCGCCGCCGTCACCGACGTCGCCGGGGACGAGTCGGTGCGCGCGGTGGTGCTGACCGGGGCGGGTAAGGCGTTCTGCGTCGGCCAGGACCTCGGCGAACACGCGGAGAACCTGGAGAAGGACCCGGCCACCGCGCTGGACACCGTGACCGAGCACTACAACCCGATCGTCACGGCGCTGTCCGAGGCGCCCAAGCCCGTCGTGGCGGCGATCAACGGGCCGTGCGTCGGGGCCGGTCTCGGCTTCGCGATGGCCGCGGACCTGCGGATCGCGGCATCCGGGCTGAAGTTCGCCACCGCCTTCACCGGGATCGGTCTCACCGCGGACTCCGGGCTCTCCGCGAGCCTGGCGCACGCCGTCGGGATCTCCCGGGCGACGGAGCTGCTGCTCCTCGGCGAGCAGTTCACCGCCGAGGAGGCGCAGGCCTGGGGCCTGGTGCGCCGCGTCGTCCCGGCCGCCGAGGTCCTGGGCACGGCGCTCGAGCTCGCTCGGACGCTGGCCACGGGCCCGACCGCGGCCTACGCCGAGGTGAAGAGGGCGGTCCGGTTCGGCGCCGTGAACGAGTTGCCGGCGGTGCTCGCGCACGAGGCCGCCGCGCAGGCCCGGCTCGCCGCCACCCGCGACCACGTCGCCGCCGTCGGGGACTTCCTGGCGAAGAAGAAGCCCACCTTCGAGGGCCGATGAGCGGGCTGCGGGCTCGGGATCCGGCACCGGCGAAGCCCGCGGCCACCGAACCCGCGCGCCGGCCCCGCCGGCCCAGCGGCGGCCCCGGCTCGCTGCTCGAGGTGGCGGTGGCGGAGTTCAACACGCGCGGCTACGACGCCACGAGCATGGAGGACCTCTCCCGCGCCGCGGGCATCACGAAGTCGTCGTTCTACCACCACTTCGCGGGTAAGGAGGCGCTGCTGCGGGCGGCCCTGGAGCGGGCGCTCGACGGCCTGTTCGGGGTGCTCGCCGAGCCCGGTGCGCAGACCGGTACGCCGTCGGAGCGGCTGCGGCACATCGTGCGCGGACAGGTCCGGGTGCTGATGGCCGACCTGCCCTACGTGACGCTGCTGCTGCGCGTGCGGGGCAACACCGAGACCGAGCGGTGGGCGTTGGAGCGCCGCCGCGCATTCGACGCCGAGATCACCGCGCTGGTCCGGGCCGCGGTCGACGCGGGAGAGGTGCGGGCCGGGGTCGAGCCCGCGCTGGCGGCGAAGCTGCTCTCCGGGCTCGTGAACTCGATCGTCGAGTGGTACCGCCCCGGCCGCCCGGGCACCGCGACCCTGCCCGACGACGTCGCCCGGGCGGCCTTCGCGGGAATCCTGCCGGCCGCGGCCTGACCGGCTCGCGCGGCCGCAGCCGCAGCCCGGCCCACCTTGCGCCGCGCCGCGCACTGCGCCATCCTGTAGCCGAACGAACATTCGGTTCAGGAGGTGCCCAGTGCCGGACACGGACGAGCTCGCCGCGGGCTTCGAGGCGGAGTTCGAGCGGACGATCGCGGCCGACCAGCGGATCGAGCCGCGGGACTGGATGCCCGACGCCTACCGCAGGACGCTGATCCGGCAGATCGCGCAGCACGCGCACTCCGAGATCATCGGGATGCAGCCGGAGGGGAACTGGATCCTGCGGGCGCCCAGCCTGCGCCGCAAGGCGATCCTGCTGGCCAAGGTGCAGGACGAGGCCGGGCACGGGATGTACCTCTACGCCGCCGCGGAGACCCTCGGGGTGGACCGCGAGGAGCTCACCGAGAAGCTCATCGACTCCAAGCAGAAGTACTCGTCGATCTTCAACTACCCGACCCTCTCCTACGCCGACATCGGCGTGATCGGCTGGCTGGTCGACGGGGCCGCGATCTGCAACCAGGTGCCCCTGTGCCGGTGTTCCTACGGCCCGTACGCGCGGGCGATGATCCGGATCTGCAAGGAGGAGTCGTTTCACCAGCGGCAGGGCTACGAGCTGCTGCTGGCGATGGTGAACGGCACGGAGGCGCAGCGGGCGATGGTGCAGGAGTCGGTGGACCGCTGGTGGTGGCCGTCGCTGATGATGTTCGGCCCGCCCGACGCCGACTCGCCGAACACACAGCAGTCGATGGCGTGGGGGATCAAGCGGCACACCAACGACGAGCTCCGCCAGCGCTTCGTCGACATGACCGTGCCGCAGGCGGCGGCGCTGGGTGTCACGCTGCCGGACCCGGACCTGCGCTGGAACCCCGAACGCCAGGCGCACGACTACGGCGAGCCGGACTGGGAGGAGTTCAAGGCCGTGCTCGCCGGCTCCGGTCCGACCAACGCGCAGCGACTGGCCCACCGTCGCCGGGCGCACGAGAACGGGGCCTGGGTGCGGGAGGCCGCGCAGGCCTACGCCGACAAGCAGGCCGCCCGGTCCCGGAAGGAGGCTGCGGCGTGAGCGAGGACGTCACCGACCTCACCGCCGAGGGCGGGCGCGGGGCCGTCCCGACGACGGGCGTCGAGGCCGGGGCGGGGGAGCGCAAGCGCCGGTCCTGGCCCCTGTACGAGGTGTTCGTCCGTGGCAAGCGCGGCCTGAACCACGTGCACGTGGGCTCGCTGCACGCCGCCGACGACGAGATGGCGCTGCACAACGCGCGCGACGTCTACACCCGGCGCAACGAGGGCGTGAGCATCTGGGTGGTCCGCGCCGACCACATCACCGCGTCGAGCCCGGCGGAGAAGGACCCCTTCTTCGCGCCGGCCGGCGACAAGGTCTACCGGCACCCCACCTTCTACGCGATCCCGGAGGAGGTGCCGCACCTGTGAGCGGGCACCACACCGACGTGGAGGAGCACGACGCGACCAACGCCTATCAGTCGCTGTCACAGACCACCGCGGTCGACGACCCGCGCTGGGCGTTCGGTACCGGCGTCGAGGACGTGCAGGCCGAGATCACCTCGCCGGTCCCGGACGGCGTCGACCCGGCCGACCTGGCCGCGTACTGCCTGATGCTCGGCGACGACGCGCTGATCTGCAGCCACCGCATCTCCGAGTGGGTGTCCAACGCCCCGGAGCTGGAGGAGGAGGTCGCGCTCGCCAACACCGCGCTGGACCTGCTCGGCCAGGCCCGGGTGCTGCTGGCCCGCGCCGGACACGTCGAGGGCTTGGGCTCGACGGCCGGCTCCGCAGGCTCCGCCGGACGTGGACGCGACGAGGACGCCCTGGCCTACCTGCGCACCGAGTCGCAGTTCCGCAACGTCGCGCTGGCCGAACTCGGCGACGAGCTCGACTTCGCCCGCGCGATCGCCCGGCTGCTGATCTTCTCGACCTGGCGGCTGGCGCTGCTGCACCGGCTGCTCGGCTCGCGTGACCCGGTGATCGCCGCGGTGGCGGGCAAGGGCGTGAAGGAGCTGACCTACCACCGCGACTACGCCGCCCGCTGGACGCTGCGGCTCGGCGACGGCACCGACGAGTCGCACCGGCGGATGCAGGCCGCGCTCGATGCGATCTGGCCCTACGTCGAAGAGTTGTTCCGTACCTCCGACGAGGAGCGGCGGCTGGTCGAGGCCGGTGTCGCCGTCGACCCGGCGCAGACGCGCGCCGAGGTCGACGCCGTGCTCGACGAGGTGCTGGCGAAGGCCACCCTGACCCGCCCGCAACGCCCCGCCATCGGGACCATCGGCGGGCGCGGCGGCCGGCAGGGCCTGCACACCGAGCAGCTCGGGCACGTGCTCGCCGAGATGCAGAGCCTGGCCCGCCAGCACCCGGGGGCGACGTGGTGAGCGGAGCTCCCGCGAGTGCGCGGTCCCGGGCCCGCACGGTCGTGGCGCAGGTCGTCGATCCCGAGATGCCGATGCTCACCCTCGACGACCTGGGCGTCGTGCGCGGGGTCGAGGTCGACGACCACGGGGGCGTCACGGTGACGATCACCCCGACGTACTCGGGCTGCCCCGCGATCGAGGTGATGCGCGACGACCTTCGCGCGACGCTCGGCGAGGCCGGTTACGACCGGGTCGAGGTGCGTACCGTCCTCTCCCCGCCGTGGAGCACCGACTGGATCAGCGACGACGGCCGGCGCAAGCTCGCCGAGGCCGGCGTCGCCCCGCCCGGCCGCGTCGGCCCGAGGCCCACCGGGCCGATACCGCTGACCCTGACCCCGCCGTCGGCGGCCGTGCGCTGCCCGCGATGCGGGTCGCCGGCCACCGAGGAGGTCTCCCGGTTCGGGCCGACCGCCTGCACGGCGCTGCGCCGGTGCCCGTCGTGCCGGGAGCCCTTCGAGCACATGAAGGAGATCTGAGCGGTGCCTGCGGATTCGATCACGGCGACCGCCCCGGCCGACGAGATCGTCGAGCCGGTCGCCGGCGGCTTCCACCGACTGCGCGTGGCGGCGATCGAGCGGCTCTGCGACGACGCCGTCGCCGTCACGTTCGCGGTGCCCGACGACCTGCGCGCGGAGTTCTCCTTCCGGCCCGGCCAGTACCTCACGCTGCGGCAGTTCGTCGACGGGGGCGAGGAGCGCCGCTCGTACTCGATCTGCGCCCCGGCCGGTGCCGCACCGCGGGTCGGCGTGCGCCGGATCGACTCGGGGCTGTTCTCCGAATGGCTGGTCGACCGGCTGGAGCCCGGTGAGGAGATCGAGGTCGGGCCGCCGGCCGGGTCGTTCACGCCCGATCTCGAAGCAGGGATGCACCACGGGCTCATCGCGGCCGGCTCGGGGATCACGCCGGTCCTGTCGATCGCGGCGTCCGTGCTGGCCGCGCACGCCGACACCCGGGTGACGCTGCTCTACGGCAACCGGCGCACCGACACGGTGATGTTCACCGAGGAGCTCGCCGATCTGAAGAACGCCTACGGCCCGCGGTTGCACCTGCTGCACGTGCTGTCGCGGGAGCCGATGGAGGCCGAGATCTTCTCCGGCCGGCTCGACGCCGACAAGCTCCGCACGCTGCTCGGTGCGCTGGTGGAGGTCGAGGACGTGGACCACTGGTGGCTGTGCGGGCCGCTGGGAATGACCGAGGGCGCCGTCGAGGTGCTCACCGGGTTCGGTGTGGACCGCAAGCGGGTGCACCGGGAGCTGTTCTACGTCGACGAGCCGCCGCCGGAGCTGCACCGCGTCGACGCCGCCGACCTCGTCGGGGGGGAGACCAGCGAGGTCACCGTCGTCCTCAACGGCCGGTCGACCAACCTGACCCTGCCCCGTGACGTCTCGATGCTCGACGCCGCGCAGAGGGTCCGCGGCGATCTGCCGTTCGCCTGCAAGGGCGGGGTGTGCGGCACGTGCCGGGCCAAGGTCACCGACGGTGACGTGATGATGCGCCGCAACTTCGCGCTCGAGGACGACGAGGTCGAGGCCGGCTTCGTGCTGACCTGCCAGACGAGGCCGGTGTCGGAGAAGGTGACCGTCGACTTCGACGTCTAGTCCGTCCAGTTCGAGGCGTCACGTCAGGGCCGATCGGACCCGCCCGGGCCGAGGAGCCGGCCGACGAGATCGCGGCGGCTGCGCACGCCGACCTTGTCGAAGACCGCTTTGAGGTGGTCCTGAACGGTGTGCCGGGAGATGTGCAGGGTGTCCGAGATGGTCAGGGTCGACGAACCGCGCAGGACCAGCCTGGCGATCTCCGCCTCGCGGGCTGAGGCCGTGTGCGGACAACACGAGCGGCACGGTGTCGCCCGCCACCGCGGGTTCGACGACCACCGCGATGCGATCCTCACCGGGCGGCCCGCGCAGCCGGGACGCGTGCACCCGGAGCCAGCGTCCGACGACGGTCCGGACCCGGGTACTCGGCAGCACCCGCGGCGCTGCCGTTCCACGCTCCACCGCGCCGAGCGCCACCGCGACGGTGTAGACGGCGACCGGCAACGGAAGCCGGGTGGAGCGGACGTCCTCGACCAGCGACAGCAGATGTTCGGCTTCCGGCGTGATCGCGACGACGCTCAGATCGTCGGCGAGCAGGACGACCCCGGGTCGCTGATCGCTGCCGTCGCCGCCGGCCCCGCCACGGTTGTGCAACAGCACGGCCTGACGCAGCGCGTGGGCGATGTGCGGGCCGAGCCGGGCGATCAGCGCGGCCTCCGGCGGCGTGAAACCGAGCGGCCGGTCCGCGCGATGCAGGCACAGGTAGCCCCAGCACTCCGAGCCGGTGACCAACGCCGCGCGAAGCTCGTCGCCGAGGCCGAGG
The DNA here is from genome assembly GCF_012911875.1 of Pseudonocardia bannensis. Taxonomy (GTDB): domain Bacteria; phylum Actinomycetota; class Actinomycetes; order Mycobacteriales; family Pseudonocardiaceae; genus Pseudonocardia; species Pseudonocardia bannensis. The sequence goes on from NZ_JAAXKZ010000040.1 coordinate 15,488, forward strand.
GGCCTCATGATGTCGCGGTAGCGCGCGCTCGACGCGCGGTGGAGGTGGGTGGCCTCGTCCAGCGAGGCCACGTGCGTCGCCGCGGAGGCCAGCGACGCGAACGTGTTGACGTCGGCGCTGCCGAACTCGTTGTCGAGGAACCGGGGGGTCGCGGTGTCGAGCGCTGTGGCATTGGCGGATCGTGTCGTGCTCGGCCCGGGCCGCAACGGCTCTCCTCGGCACGCCCACGGTGTCCTGCCCCCACAGCGGCCGCGATACCCCAGCTTTCTGGGATGGAGGACGTCCGCCGCCGGCTGGACGACCCGACCATGACGGCCGACCACATCACCCGTAACAAGCAGCTCGTCGAGGCGTTCATCCAGGAACTGTTCAGCAAGGGCGACCTCGATGCCGTCGACCGCTACCTGGACCCGGACTTCGTCAACCACGATCCGCCGTTCCCCGGTGCTCCCGATGGACCCGAGGGCATGCGGCAGGCGGCCGCGATGTTCCGGCGGGCGCTACCCGACTGGCACAGCGAGGTGAATCAGCTCGTCGCCGAGGACGACATCGTCGTCGAGCGCTTCACCGCCGGCGGCACGCACCGCGGAGAATTGATGGGCGCACAACCCACGGGCAGGACGATCGTGCTCGCCGGTGTCAACATGTTCCGGATCGACGGCGACAGGATCCTCGAGCGGTGGGGCCGGCTGGACGAACTCGGATTGCTGCGTCAGCTCGGCCTGCTCCCTGGATAGGCGCTGTTCCGCGGTGGCCTGCTAGCCGCTGTCGCCATGTTCTCGCCGAAATGTTGCTGGCCGGGCAGCCAGTCGACTATTCGAGTACTCGCACGCGGTCGTTCTCGACGACCACCCTGTAATGGTCGGGATTGCTGAGCGCCGACTCCATGTCGTCCACGCGATCGGTGTGGCCCGGCCGTCGATGCATCGACTCGCGCTCGAACATAGTCCGAACTGAGGATGACAGCTCCGCTCGGCTGAGCCGACACTCTCGCTCCGACGACCCGACCAGGAATCCGAGGCCAGCGCGAGGCACACCACGATGAGGCGCACCGAACGGACCGGTTCTCCTTTCCCCGGCACCGGAGATGGATCGACCCCGCGTGACAGCCCTGCGGTGAGAGGGATCTGACCGTGGCGGCGGCGCTCGAGGCACGCGGTCTGCGCAAGTCCTACGGACCCGTCGTCGCCGTCGACTCGCTGGACCTCGAGGTCGAAGCGGGTGCGGTGGTGGGCTTCCTCGGGCCGAACGGTGCCGGGAAGACCACGGCGATCCGCATGCTGTCGACCGTCCTGCCCCCGGACGCCGGTGAGTTCGCCGTCGCCGGCGTACCGCACAGCCGTCCGCGGGAGATCCGTCGGCGGCTGGACGTCCTGCCGGAGAGCGCCGGCTACCCGCAGGGCCAGACGGGCCACGAGTGGCTGAGCTTCCACGCCCGGCTGTTCGGCCGCTCCCGGGCCGACGCCGCCGCGACCGCGTGGCGGCTGCTCGGCGAGGTGGGCCTGGCCGACCGCGGCCGATCGCGCGTGTCGAGCTACAGCCGCGGCATGTGCCAGCGTCTCGGCATCGCCCGGGCACTGGTCAACGACCCCCAGGTGGTCTTCCTCGACGAGCCCACCCTCGGTCTGGACCCGAGCGGCCAGCGGCAGATCCTGGACCTGGTCGCCCGGATCGGGCGGGAGCACGGGGTCACCGTGGTGCTCAGCACGCACCTGCTCGCCGAGGTCGAAGCGTTCTGCGATCGCGTGATCATCCTCAACCGCGGCCGGATCGCCGCGCAGGGCACGGTCGACGAGGTCGGGCGGCTGGCGGCGGGGCGCCGCAGCGGCCTGCTGCGGGTGCAGGCCGAGTCGCTGTCCCGCGCGCTCGAGGCGCTCGCCGCCGCCGGGGTGCCGGCCGCCGCCGACGGGCGGCTCGGCGGCCGGATCCGGCTGAGCGTGCCGCCCGGCGCCGAGCCGGGACGTTGTCGGCGCCCTCGAGCCGCTGCTCGCCGCAGGTATCCCGGTGCTCGGGTTCGCCGTCGAGGGCGGTCGTCTCAACGACGCGTTCCTCACGGTCACGAAGGACAGCTGATGGTCGTCCACGAGCGTTCCCGGCCCGGTGTCGGCCGGCCGAGCCCGGCGTGGCTGGTCGTCGCGGAGCGCGAGCTGCGCGACCTGTGGATCGGAGGCAAGGGGCCGCTGCTGATCTTCGCCCACACGCTGCTGCTGAGCGTGACGGCGTACCTGGCCGGTGTGAACGAGGCGCTCAACTTCCTGGAGCAGCGGGAGGCCGTCGACCTGATTCTCGAGGTGGCGGTCGCGGTGGGGTCGTTGCTCGTCCTGCTGTCCGCCGCCGACGCGATCAGTGGGGAGCGGGAGCGCGGCACCCTGGAGGCCGTGCTGCTGGCCCCGGCGCCCCGCTGCGCGCTCGTCCTCGGCAAGGCGATCGCAGCACTCTCACTCTGGGTCGCCGCGTACGCCGTGTCCGTTCCGTATCTGTGGCATCTCGGCAGCGGCGTCGGGCTGTTCGCAACGGCGGCTGCCGGTGGTCTGCTCGTCGGCACCCTGTTGGCCCTGTTCCTGGTCGGCCTCGGCCTGTTCACCAGCACGCTCGCGCGGTCCAACCGGGTCAGCCTGTCGGTGAGCCTGCTCCTGCTGCTCGTGCTGGTCGCACCCAGCCGGCTTCCGGCCGTCGTGCAGGACAGCTGGGCCGGTCAGCTGCTGTCCCGGATCGACCCGTTCACCGCCGGCCTGCGGTTCCTGGCCAAGGTGGTCGTGGAGGGCCACCGGGTCGGCCAGGAGGTGGGCTGGCTGGTCGGCCCCCTCGCCGCCGCGGCCATCGCGCTCGCCGCCGCCCTCGTCGCCGGTGCCCGGCTCACCCTTCGCCCAGGAGAACGAGCATGAACGCCCTCATCGCCGTGGTGTTCTCCCTGGCCGTCCTCGTTCCGTCGGCCGTCGGCTCCGGGGCGGTGCCGCAGGCCGGGGCCGGCGTGTCGATCGAGCTGGACCGCTCGGACCTCGCCCTGGTCGTCGGTGACCGGTTCGGATTCACCTCGACCCTGCGCAACGACGGCACCCGGCCGATGCCAGACGTGGTCGCCCATGTCGACGTCGTCGGTCTCGACCCCGGCGTCTACGTCGACCCGGAGGACTGGTCCTCGGAACGGACCCAGTTCGTCGGCACCCTGCCCGCAGGACAGTCGGTACAGCTCGCCTGGACCGTCCAGGCCGTCAATCCCGGACCGCTGGTGATCTACGTGACGGTCACGTCGCAACAGGGTTCGGTCGCCGTCGCCGTGAGTCCGGCACTGCGACTGGACGTCGCGTCCCGGTCGACGGTGAGCGGGGGCGGCATCCTGCCGGTCGTGTTCGGCGTGCCCGCCGTGGCGCTGATCGCGATCGGGCTGGTGCTGTACCTGCGCCGACGGGGAGGATCCCGCGCCGGCACCTGAGGACCGGCCATGCTGATCGCGCCGCAGCGTTGCTCCAGACTCGTGATTGACTCGGTTGCGCCCAGGCTGTGCCATGAGGGGGAACGCGTCACTCGAGGCCGGTCCACCCGCCACGACCCTCGCGCCGCGCACGGAGACGATCGGCCCCGCCGTCAGGAGGTGGGCCGTGGTCGGCACGAGTACCGGCTTCACGAAGGAACGCGCACCGTGCGGAAAGCGGGTGGACGGCAGCCGCTACCACGAGGCCGACGGCTCGGGCATGGTGTGCGACGACGTCCACTACGCCTGCGGCTGCCGCAGGATCCTGCACCAGTTCCACGACGGCAGCTGCCGTACCAGGGTCATCCGCCACGACGGTCGGGTGCTGTTGAACGAGCTGTCCGCCGAACACGCCGAATGAACCGGGACGGACCCCGGACATGACCAGCCATGACGTGGTGGTGGTGGGCGGCGGTGGCGCCGGCTTGCGCGCAGCCATCGCGATCGTGCAGGCCGATCCCCGGCTGAACGTGGCGATCGTGTCGAAGGTCTACCCGATGCGCAGCCATACGGTCTCGGCGGAGGGCGGCGCGGCCGCGGTCATCGCGGCCGACGACAGCCTGGACGAGCACGCGTACGACACGGTGTCCGGTAGCGACTGGTTGTGTGATCAGGACGCGGTCGAGGCGTTCGTCGCGGAGGCACCGGGCGAGCTCCTGCAGCTCGAGCACTGGGGCTGCCCGTGGAGCCGCATGCCCGACGGCGAGGTCGCGGTCCGTGCATTCGGCGGCATGAAGAAGATGCGAACCTGGTTCGCCGCGGACAAGACCGGTTTCCACCTGCTGCACACGTTGTTCCAGACGTCGCTGCAGTACGAGCAGATCACCCGCTACGACGAGTGGTACGTGACCAGGCTGCTCGTCGACGAGAACCGGGTGTACGGCGTGGTCGCCATCGAGCTGGCCACCGGTCGGATCCAGGCCGTCACCGGCCGGGCCGTCGTCCTGTGCACGGGCGGGTGCGGGCGGGTGTTCCCGTTCACCACCAACGGCAACATCAAGACCGGTGACGGGATGGCGCTGGCCTACCGCGCGGGCGCCCCCCTCAAGGACATGGAGTTCATCCAGTACCACCCGACCGGCCTGCCCTTCACCGGCATCCTGATCACCGAGGCGGCTCGGGCGGAGGGCGGCTGGCTGCTGAACAAGGACGGCTACCGCTACCTGCAGGACTACGACCTGGGCACGCCGTCGCCCACGCCGGTCCTGCGCAGCATGGAACTCGGTCCCCGGGATCGGGTGTCCCAGGCCTTCGTCCACGAGCAGGAGAAGGGCCGCACCGTCGACACCCCGTACGGCCCGGTCGTGTATCTCGACCTGCGCCACCTCGGGGCGAAGGTGATCGACACCAAGCTGCCGTTCGTGCGCGAGCTGTGCCTGCAGTACGAGCGGATCGACCCGGTGCACGAGCTGATCCCGGTGCGGCCGGTGCAGCACTACATGATGGGCGGGGTCCACACCGACATCGACGGCGCCACCGGCCTCCCGGGCCTGTACGCGGCCGGCGAGGTCGCCTGCGTGAGCATCAACGGGGCCAATCGGCTGGGATCCAACTCGCTCCCGGAGCTGTTGGTGTTCGGCCGCCGAGCCGGGATCGCGGCGGCCGAGTTCGCCGCTACCGGGAACACCGATCCGGGTCCTGCGGTGCGGGCGCAGGCGGCCGACGAGCGCCGCCGGCTGGAACGTGACCTCCTGGCACGCCGTGACGGCCGGGAGCGGATCGCCGACATCCGCACCGAGATGCAGCACACGATGGAGGGCAGTGCCGGGATCTACCGGGACGCCGCCTCGCTGGTCAAGGGTGCAGACAAGCTCCGTGAGCTGCGGGAACGCTTCGGCAAGGCCACCGTCGAGGATGCCAGCCGGACCTTCAACACGGAGCTGGTCGCGGCACTCGAGCTGGAGTTCATGCTGGATGTGGCCGAGACCATGGTGGCCTGCGCGCTGTGCCGGCAGGAGTCGCGGGGCGCGCACCAGCGCACGGACTTCCGGGGTCGGGACGACGAGCGGTTCCTGACCCACTCGCTGGTCTTTCTCGACCGGGCCGGCTCCCCGCGCGTCGAGTACCTGCCGGTGACGATCACTCGCTGGCCACCCGCCGAACGCGTCTACGGGAGGTGAGCGGGATGCCCGACACCATCACGCTGCAGGTCGCCCGCTACCGCCCGGACACCGACGCTGCTCCGACGATGCAGGAGTACGTGGTGCCGCTGCGCCAGGAATGGGCGGTTCTCGACGGCCTGAACTACATCAAGGACCAGCTCGACGGGACGTTGTCGTTCCGCTGGTCGTGCCGGATGGGCATCTGCGGCAGCTGCGGCATGACGGTCGACGGGGACCCGGCACTGACCTGCGGTACGTTCCTGGCCGACTACGCGCCGGGACCCGTTCGGGTCGAGCCGTTGGCGAACTTCCCCGTCATCCGCGACCTCGTCGTGGGGATCGACGACTTCATGCGCAAGCTGCCGAAGGTGAAGCCGTGGCTGGTCCGGGAGGACGAGCCGGGGGTCGCTGACGTCGAGTTCCTGCAGACGCCGCCCCAACTGGACGAGTACCAGCAGTACAGCATGTGCATCAACTGCATGCTCTGTTACGCGGCGTGCCCCGTGTACGCCATCGAGCCGGACTTCCTGGGTCCGGCGGCCATCGCGCTCGCGCAGCGCTACAACCTCGACTCCCGGGACCAGGGCGCACATCAGCGGATGGATGTGCTCGCCACCGCGGAGGGGGTCTGGGCCTGCACCTACGTCGGGGAGTGCACCAGCGCCTGCCCCAAGGGTGTGGATCCGGCCGGCGCCATCCAGCGCTACAAGCTCACCGCGGCGACGCGGACGCTGCGGTCCTTCCTGCCACGGGGAGAGCGATGAGCGAGCTTGCGCGCGAATCGTCGATGCAGCGCCCGCACGAAGCGCCGACGCAGCGAGCGGTCCCGGCGCAGGTGCGGCCGTACCGGCCGCGGGTCTCCCGGTTCTGGTGGCTGCGCCGCCGCTCCTACCTGCTGTTCGTGCTGCGGGAGCTGTCCAGCGTGTTCGTCGCCTGGTTCGTGGTGTACCTGCTGCTGCTGGTCGACGCCGTCTACCAGGGCCCCGATCCCTATCGGCGCTTCCTCGAGTGGAGCGGCCGTCCCTGGGTGCTGGTGCTCAACATGGTCGCGCTGGCCTTCGTGCTGCTGCACGCGATCACGTGGTTCAACCTGGCCCCGAAGGCGATGGTGCTGCGGATGCAGGGGCGACGGGTGCCGGCCCGCCTGGTCGCGGCGGCGCACTTCGCGGCGTGGGGGGTGGCCTCCGGCGTGGTGGCCTGGATCGTGCTGGGCGGGCTGTGATGGCCAGGCGGTCGTCATCGGAAGCCATCGGGTGGCTGCTGTTCAGTGCCGGCGGGATGGTGTCCGCGCTGCTGGTCCCGGTGCTGCTGTTGCTCTTCGGGGTGGTCTTCCCGCTGGGCTTGCTGGCACCGCCCGAGCACGCACATCTGTCGGCCGTGCTCCGGCATCCGTTCATCCGGATCGCGCTGTTCGTCCTGTGTATGCTCTCGCTCCTGCACTGGGCTCACCGGTTCCGCTACACGCTCCATGACGGCCTGCAGCTCAAGCAGCTGAACAAGCTGATCAATCTGCTGTGCTACGGCGGGGTCGTCGCCGGTTCCTCGTGGGCTGCGTTCGTGCTGTTCGGATGACGTAATGCCGTCCCGCTGACGGGGGTTCCGATGGGAGCGCACCGAACCGGTCGAGCGGCCGCGGTCGCGCTGCTCGCCGCGAGTGTGGTGACCATGGCAGGTTGCACGGCCGGCAACCGGGACGCCCCCGCGGGCGGCGCCTCGGGCACGGCCGGCCCGGTGACGGGTGCGGGGCGCTCGACCACGGCGGCGACGGCGCTCGCACCGCTGCTGGTCACCGCTCGGGAGCCGGCCGTCCCGTTCAAGGGCTCGGACGGGAGGTTCATCGCCTCCTACGAGCTGACCCTGTTCAATGCCACCCCACTGACGCTCAGGCCGACGAAGGTCGAGGTGCTCGCCCCCTCCGGGATGGTGATCGATTCGCTGGACGAGGGCGAGATCGCCGCGGCGCTGGCGCTGCCGGCCAACCGTACCGGTGTGCAGGACCTGACCGAGGCGCAGACCGCGACGCTGTACCTCTCCCCGGAGTTCGCCGACCGGTCCGACGTTCCGCCCCGCCTCGACAACAGGGTCACGGTCACCGCGCCCGGGCTGCCGCCGGAGGGCGTGACGACCGTTCCGGTCGCGGTCGCCGTCTCCGACGTCACGGTTCCTGTGCTCGGGCCGCCGCTCGAGCCCGGCACGGGCTATATCGCGGCCGACAGCTGCTGCGACTCGGTCCGTCACCGGCGTGCGCTGTTGCCCGTCGACAACCGGCTGTGGCTCGCCCAGCGGTTCGCCGTCGACTGGGAGCAGCTCGACGACCGAGGCCGCACGGTCAGCGGCGACGATCCGTCCTCGCCCGCGGACTACACGATCTTCGGCAAGCGGGCGGTCGCCGCGGCCGGGGGCACGGTGGTTCACGTGGTGGACGGCCTGCCCGAACAGGTGCCGGGCGCGCTGCCGGCGTCGATCACGCTGCCGGAGGCGGACGGGAACAGCGTCATCCTCGACATCGGCGGCGGTCTGTACGCGCTGTACGCCCACATGCAGCCCGGCTCGATCGCGGTCTCGGTGGGCCAGCGGGTTGCGCGCGGGGACACGATCGGGCTGGTCGGCAACACCGGCAACAGCTCGGCGCCCCACCTGCACTTCCACGTGATGGACGGTCCGTCGCCGGTGACGTCGGAGGGCGTCCCCTATGTGATCGACTCCTTCGAGACGACCGGGCAGATCACCTCGACAGCGGCGTTCGACCAGTTCGAGAACACCACACAGCCGCTGCCGGTGCAGCCCACGCCGTCCGACGGCGCGCACCGCGACGAGCTCCCGCTCGACCGTGTGATCGTCACGTTCCCATGAAGTGGACTCCTGCCCGTGGTGGCCCCGGGTACGGCTCACCTGATTCGTGCGAGGCGTGGCCTGCCGTTGGTGCGCTTCGGTAGGTGGCGTTCGCCCGCACGTCCGGGGGTAGGAGGGTCGACATGGCCGACGGAGCGGTCGTCTCGTTGTGGCGGTACCCGCTGAAGTCGATGCAGGGAGAGGAGCTCAACGCGTCACCTCTCAATGATCGTGGCCTGCTGGGCGATCGTGCCCTCGCCCTCGTCGACGTGGAGACCGGCAAGGTGGTAAGTGCCAAGAACCCGAGAAAGTGGCCGGCCATGTTCGACTTCCGGGGAGCGTTCACCGCACCGCCGGAGCCGGGCGGCCCGCTCCCGGCGGTCGTGGTGACCCTTCCCGACGGCTCGGTGATCAGCTCGGCGGACGCCGACTTCGACGAGACCGTCTCCGCGGCGCTCGGCAGGCGCGTGGTGCTGGCGTCCGCCGGGGCGCCGCGCCCGAGCCTGGAGGAGTACTGGCCCGACATGGCGGAGCTGGCCCACCAGGAGACCGTCACCGACGAGGCGATGCCCCCCGGCACGTTCTTCGACCTCGCGGGTGTGCACATCCTCACCACGAGCACGATCAACCGGCTCCGTGAGCTGTACCCGCGGGGACGCTTCGAGGTTCGGCGGTTCCGGCCGAACATCGTCGTGCGGGTCACCGACGATGCCGTCGAGTTCGTGGAGAACAAATGGGTGGGCCAGCAGATGCGGATCGGTGACGAGGTCGTCCTCGAGGTCACCGACTACTGCCCGCGCTGCGTCATGACCACCCTTCCGCAGGGCGACCTGCCCAAGGACAGCGAGATCCTGCGTACGGCGGCACGGCACAACGACGTGAACGTCGGCGTGTACGCGGAGGTGCGCCGCACCGGGGCGGTCCGGCGAGGTGACCCCGTCACGCTCGCCTGATCGGCGTCACCCGTCGATGCCCATCCGGGCCGTCGACCTGTCCGGACCGTGGCGCACCTCGATCCAGGGACCGGACCCGTCGACGGGCGAGGGACTGCCCAGGCGGGTCGGGTACGCCCCGCGTGGTCCGTCGCTCGCGTCGGGGGTGCCGTGGACCATCAGGGACACGAGCTCGTCGGGCTCCGCCCGCATGTCCTCGGCGGGCTCCGCCCGCATGTCCAACGTCGCCGTTCCGCGTTCGACCACCATCGTGGCGGCCTCACCCGTGGCGGTGCCGGACCGGCGGGCGGCCGGTTCGGGCACCCACCGTCGGGCCACCGCGTAAGCGATCCCGGTGACTGCCGCCACGCCGCGACGGTCGATACGGGTGCGCGCCCAGATGGAGTCTTCCGGTGGGTCGGGGTCGCCGTGACCAGGGGGCGGCGCGTCGATCACTGATCCGCTCAGGCGCGTGCTGCGGCTCCCGGGCTCAGCCCGCCGGCGCACGGGTGCCGCGCTGACGTGGCCACTCCGGGTGGTGTCGGCCTGCGGCCGACCGGGTAGGCGGCCGTGGGCGCCCCGTTGAACGCCCCCGACCGTCGCCGGAGAAGCCGGCACGCTGCCGCCCCTGACCAGCCGAAGTGTCGAAGCCGGTCCACAGGGCCGGGAAGGAGGCACCGTCATCGAGCACCACCGTCCCGCCCGCCCGAGGCACCTCGCCGGCACTGCCGGTCACCGTCGTGGTGTTCGCGGCTCTCGGCACATCGGTCGTCGCCGGTTGCTGCGGCTGCTCGGCGGCGGTGCGGCAGCGCTGCTGGACGGAGGCGTGGCTCCGTCCTCTGCCGCGCCCTCTGCCGCGCCCTCTGCCGCCGGTGCCGTGGCATCACCGCGCCCCTCGTCCCGGGGCAGGGGCGCCGTCCCGGTGCGTGCCGAGTTCGTCGCCTGGGTCACCGGGCAGCAGTCCCGGAACCGCACCGGTGACCGCGCCGGCGTGTACGGCACCGACCTGGGCATCTGCTGGGCCGACGGCGTGGGTGGGGTGCTGGTCGCCTACGGCGACACGTTCGGGCGAGGTTGGTCGGGCGAGGGGGGTGCCGCCGGCCCGAGAGCCTCACACGAGGAGGCCGACTGGCGGAGCAACGTCATCGCACGGTCGGATGGTGGCATCCTGGCCGCCGGGATGCGGCTGGACTCGTGGCTGACCGACCGCCCCGGGCATGCCCGGCAGGTGATTCCCCGCGACGACCGGGCGGGAGTGCGCGAGTTCACCGTGATCCCGACGGCGGGGATCTCGGTCGGGCGACGGAACTTCCTGGCGTACATGTCGGTCCGCGATTGGGACACGCCGGGCCGGTGGCGGACCAACTACGCCGGGATCGCCTACTCCGACGACGTGGGGGAGACCTGGCACAAGCCCGAAGCGGCGCAGTGGTCGAACCTGCCCGACGGGTCCCAGGGCTGGCAGATGTGCGCGTTCGCCCGCGACGGCGGCTTCGTCTACATCTTCGGCACCCCCAACGGGCGGGGCGGGCCCGTCCGGCTGGCCCGCGTGCCGGAGAACGCGGTGCTGGACCTGAACGCCCACGAGCAGTGGACCGGAGCCGGCTGGACGCGGGACCAGTCCCGGGCCGCCGTGGTCATTCCGGCACCGGCCTCCGAGCTGTCGGTGATGTTCCACTGGGCGTCGGGCCAATGGCTGGCCGCGCACTACAACGAACACCTCGACGCGATCGTGGTCCACACCGCGCCGCGGGTCACCGGGCCGTGGTCTCCGCCGCACGTCGTGGCTACCGCGGCGGCCTGGCCTGCCCTCTACGGCGCGTTCTTCCACCCGGCCTCGGCCATGGCCGGCACGCCCTATTTCCTGATGAGCCAGTGGGGGCCCTACAACACGATGCTCATGCGGCTGCATCTCGGCACGTGAGTCGCGCTCGGCGCGCCGAGGGCACGGGCTGCGTCGAGGGGACCTGGAAGGTGGTCGGCAAGCTGTTCGCCCACACTGGCGGTGACGTGCCCGCGAAGGAGAGCGGCCCCCAGTAGCCCTCCTCGGCCACCTCGGCCACAGCCGCGTCTCCCGTCTGCTGCACCGAGCGGATGCGCCCGGTGGTTGCCCGTGGCGCCCGGCTCCTTGGCCGCCAGCTCGACGAACTCCGCGATGGGCATGCCGTAGCGGGTGCCTCCGACCGAGCCGAACATCCGGGCGTCCGGGTGCGACGCCTCACTGATCTTCGCTGCGTCGCCCTTCGCCTCGCCGTCGAGGAAGAGCTCCACGACACTGGTCGTGTCAGCCCTGCCCGCTGGTCGGCCGTTTCGCTGACGGTGCTCGGATGCGCGACATCGCAGGAGCGGTTCCGGTGCATCAGTGACCAACGGTCTTAACGGAGACGAGCCCCAGGGCGTAGCCACGGCCTGGCGCCGAGATGGCTACGGGGAGGCTGAGCACGCCTCGGTGGGGGCGCCCTCGATCACTGCTGGAGCAGAGTTCGGCAACGCCATCGAGCAGGTTCGTGGCCGCGTATGGGCCGCAGCTCGGCCGCGTACAGGCGGCAGAGGGCCGGTGACGGCCAGACGACGTCGGGGACGCTCGGACACCCTCGATCCTGCTCCAGCCGCGTTTGTCCAGGTGAGCGGCCCGAACGGGCCGGTAGGTGGTGGTGCCCCCGGTGCGACTCGAACGCACACTGGACGGATTTTGAGTCCGCTGCCTCTGCCGATTGGGCTACGGGGGCCCGGCGTGTCCCTCCCCACGAAGACGGGAGATCACACCGAGATGCCCACCTTATCCCGGTAGCCTGGACTCTTGCGTTCGACCCACCGCTGAAGGAGAAGCCCGGTGACCCAGCAGGTTTCCGAGGACAACCAGCACGCCAGCGAGGCCGGACCGGCCGCCGGCTGGCGAGTGCTCGTGGTCGAGGACGAGGCGTTGATCCGTCTCGACCTGACCGAGATGCTCACCGAGGAGGGCTACCAGATCGCGGGGGAGGCCGCCGACGGCGAGACCGCGGTCGCCCTGGCCCGTGAGCTGCGCCCCGACCTGGTGATCATGGACGTCAAGATGCCCAGGGTCGACGGCATCGACGCGGCCGCCGCGATCGTCGAGGAGAAGATCGCTCCGGTCGTCATGCTCACCGCGTTCAGCCAGCGCGACCTCATCGAGCGCGCCCGCGACGCCGGGGCCATGGCGTATCTGGTCAAGCCGTTCGCCCGGCACGAACTCGTGCCCGCGATCGAGCTCGCAGTGTCCCGGTTCGCCGAGAAGCGCGCCCTCGAGGACGAGGTCGCGACGCTCACCGAGCGGCTCGAGACCCGCAAGGTCGTGGACCGGGCCAAGGGCCTGCTGATGACGCGCCAGCAGATGTCCGAGCCCGAGGCCTTCCGCTGGATCCAGCGCACCGCGATGGACCGCCGGACCACCATGAAGGCCGTCGCGGAAGCCGTCGTCGAGGGGCTGGCCGCGCCCCGCTCCTGACCGTCACCCCTCCCCATTCGCGTTACGGGCCGCGACCAATTCGGTCGCGGTCCGTAGTCGTTCTGGCGCATTCCAGCGGTTCCGGTTGCGTTCTGATAAAGAGCCCCGTTGTTGTGATGACGACGCGTCACAGGTCACATAACGTCCGCCACGCTCTCGACAGCTGCGGGGGCTCGGCGGTGTTTCGGGGTCCGTCGTGGACGGCTCGAACGGCACGGAAGGACATCAGGATGAGTCGGAAGCGGACGGTCGTTGCGACTGCCGCGGTGCTCGCCGCGGCGCTCGTGCTCTCGGCGTGCGGTACGAACCGGACCGAGGCCGGCGGCGGCACCGGGGGGCAGTGCGACACCAGCAAGGGGACACTGGTCGTCGGCATGATCGCGCCCCTCTCGGGCGGTTTGTCCGCGCTGGGCCTGGGCATGCGCAACTCGGCCCAGCTCGCGGTCGATCAGGCCAACCAGAACTGCACCGTGCCCGGCTATCGCCTCGCCTTCCAGGCCGAGGACGACCAGGCCACCGCTCAGATCGCGGGCCAGGCCGCCACCAAGCTGTCCTCGGACCCGAACGTCGTCGGGGTCGTGGGCACCCTGAACTCCTCGACGTCGCAGTCGGTACAGCCGATCCTCTCCGGCAAGCAGATCGTGCAGATCTCGCCGGCCAACACGAACCCGACGCTGACTCTGGGCCAGGACCCCACGGGGAGCCCCGAGCGGCCCTTCCCCGGCTACTTCCGCGTGGCGACCACCGACCTCGTGCAGGGTCCGTTCGGTGCCCAGTACCTGGTCCAGAAGGCCGGCAAGAGGAACATCGCCGTGATCGACGACGGCAAGACCTACGGCGCGGGCCTGGCCGAGGAGTTCGCTCAGGAGGCGGCCAAGCTGGGTGCCACCGTCGTCGCCCGGGAGAAGGTCGGCGAGAAGGACACCGACTTCGCCGGCGTCATCACCCGGATCCGGCCGCTGAACCCGGACGCCGTCTACTACGGCGGCGAGTACCCGGTCGCCGGGCCGCTGTCGGCCCAGCTCGCGGCGGCCGGCCTGAACGTCCCGCTGATGGGCGGTGACGGCATCGTCGACAAGCAGTTCGTCGCACTCGGCGGGCGTCCCGGAGACTTCGCCACCAACGTCGGCGCGCCGGCCGCAAACCTGCCGAGCGCCAAGGCGTTCACCGACGCCTACGCCGCGGCGAACTTCGCGGAGCCCTTCAGCGCCTACGGCGTGCTCACCTACGACGCGACGAACGTGATCATCGAAGCGTTGGCGAGGGTCGTCGGAACCGGGACCTTCGACGACTCCCGGCGTCCCGCTCTGATCGACGCGGTCCAGCAGACGAACCTGGACGGCGCGAGCGGGAAGGTCGCCTTCGACCAGTACGGGGACACCACCAACAAGTTGCTGACGATCTACTCGGTCCAGGGCGACGACTTCGCGCCGGTGGAGACCGGCACCTTCCAGGAGAGCTGAGCCCCGCGCCCGAGCGGAGACTCGGGATCATGAAGAGTGTGACGGGGGCGGGCGTCGACCCGCCCCCGTCGCACGTCTGAAAGGCCGCCGATGGGACTCCTCGAGTCGTTCTCCACGCAGTTGACCCAATGCTTCGGCAGCACGTCGCCGCCGGTCTTCGTCTTCCTCCAGCAGATCATCAACGGGCTCGTTCTCGGCTCGCTCATCGGGCTGATCGCCCTCGGCTACACGATGGTCTACGGCATCATCCAGCTGATCAACTTCGCCCACGGCGAGGTCTTCATGGTGGGCGCCTACGGCGGGCTGGCGACGTTCACCTACCTGCTGCCGACCTTCGCCGCCCGCGAGTGGTACATCGCGCTGCCCCTCGTCCTGCTCGGGGGCGCGCTCATCTCCGTGCTGGTCGCCGTCGCGATGGAGCGTTTCGCCTACCGGCCGCTGCGCAACGCGCCCCGGTTGGCCCCGCTGATCACCGCCCTCGGCGTCTCGGTGGCGCTGCAGGAGGCGGTGCGCGTCTTCTACCCGAATGCCACCGCCGCGTTGCCGTTCCCGAACATCTTCGTGCCGGGGAGCCTGAGCTTCAGCGTCGGCGGCGGCGACATCGCGATCAAGTACTCCGGGATCCTGCTCCTGGTGGTGTCGCTGGTGCTGGCGATCGCGCTGCAGATCTTCGTCGACGGTTCCCGGATGGGCCGGGCGATGCGCGCCACCGCTCAGGACCGCGATGTCGCCCGGCTGATGGGCATCAACCCGGACCGGGTCATCGTGCTCACGTTCGTCATCGGCGGCGCGCTCGCCGGTATCGGCGGCGTGCTCTACGGCGGCTACCTCAACAACATCAACATCGACATGGGCTTCCAGACCGGCATCTTCGCGTTCACCGCCGCCGTTCTGGGCGGTATCGGTAGCATTCGCGGAGCCGTCATCGGTGGCCTGCTCATCGGTTTGGTGAAGTCCCTCGGTGGCCAGTGCCTTCCTGGCGGCACCGCCTACGACTACGTCTGGATCTTCGTGGTGCTGATCGTGGTGCTGGTGTTCCGGCCGCAGGGCTTCTTCGGGGAGACCGAGAGGGTCCGCGCATGACCACGACGCCGTCCCCGGACACGACCTCGCCGGCCGAACCCCTGTCGCCGCCCCCGCCGGCCGGACGGCTTGCGGCCCTCGCGCCGCGGGTCACCCTGCTGCGGGTGGCCGGTGGGGCGCTCGCCGTGATCGGCGCACTCCTGCCGTGGGCGACCTTCGTGCTCAACGAGGGCCCGTACCCGGAGAAGTCGACGCTGCAGTTCTTCGTGGCCCCGCTGGCCGTGACCGGGTTCCGGCTACACCTCGTCGTCCTCGGCCTCGCCACGATCGTCGTCTCGCTGGTGCCCGCGGTGCCGGCCAAGGGCCGCATCGTCCGCGCCCTCGGCTGGGGCATCATCGCGATCGCCGTGCTCAACGGCGCCTACATCGCCGTCGAGGGCGGTGGGGTCGGGGCGATCACGGCAGCGGGCGGCTCGGTCGCGTTCGGCTCCCTCGTGGCCTTGGCCGGCGGCGTGCTCGCGGTGCTCGGCGCCACGGCCGCAGGCCTGGAGCCGGTGCCGACCTGGACCTGGCGGCTCCCGACCTGGGCCGAATGGCTGCTGCTGGTCGTCGTCTACATCCTGCTGCTCCTCGTGGTCGCCGCCGTGCTCACCAGCGGTGGGCAGGGCGGCGTCGTGAATCCCTACGCCGGCGCGGTCTTCCTGTCCACGCTCGGCGCCGTCGGCGGAGCGCTCGGTGCGCTGCACGCGTCCGGGCTGCTCGGGTGGGTGGGCGTGGTGTCCGAGCGGCACCGGGTGTACAGCGTGATCGTGCTGCTCGCGGTGGCGCTGGCGCTGCCGCTGACCGGGGCGGGCACGGAGTACTGGATGACGGTCGCGGCCAATATCGGCGTCTACGCGGCCACCGCGATCGGGCTCAACATCGTCGTCGGCCTCGCCGGCCTGCTCGACCTCGGTTACGTCGCGTTCCTCGGCATCGGCGCCTTCGTCGCGGCCAACCTGTCCGGCGCGGCGGCCTCGCAGGTCGGCATCGAACTGCCGTTCCCGGTGGTCATGGTGATCTCCGCGGTGATCGCGGGGATCTTCGGCGCGATCGTCGGCTCGCCGACGTTACGGGTGCGCGGGGACTACCTGGCCATCGTGACGCTGGCCTTCGGCGAGATCTTCGTGCGCAGCGCGCAGAACAACATCGGTGGCCTCACCGGGGGCGCCAACGCGATCCCGAACATCCCGCCGGTCAGCGTGCTCGGTACGTCGTTCGCCGACCCGATCACGGTCGGGCCGATCCAACTCCCGTCCGGGGTCCTCTACTACGTCCTGATCGTGCTGCTGGTGGCTGCGGTCATGCTCGTGTTCGGCAACCTGAAGAACTCGCGGCTGGGCCGGGCGTGGATCGCGATCCGTGAGGACGAGGACGCGGCCCGCGCGATGGGGATCCGCACAGGTCCGATCAAGATCCTGGCGTTCCTCATCGGGGCGATGCTGGCCGGCCTCGCCGGAGCCTTCTTCGCCCACAAGACCGCGGTCGTGGCCTACGACAGCTTCCGGTTCCTGGAGTCGGTGACCCTCCTGGCGGCGGTCATCCTCGGTGGGATGGGCACCATCCCCGGGGCGGTGCTGGGCGCGTCGATCCTGTTCGTGCTGCCGGAGAAGCTGCGGGAGTTCTCCGACTACCGGCTCCTGCTGTTCGGCATCGCGCTGATCCTGATCATGCGGTTCCGGCCGCAGGGGCTGGTACCCGACCGGCACCGCCGGGCGGAGCTCGCGGCCGACGCACCCGGCGCGCCACCACCCCTACCGGCGACCGCACCGGTGCAGACGGCGGCCGCCGGAGGCGGGTCGTGACGGCGGAGGAGCAGGCGCTGACCAGCGGAAACACAGCATCGGACGACGTTTCGGCGGCGCCGGTCGGCGAGGTCACGGCCGCCCTCGCGGCCGCGATGGACCACACGACCGGGACCGGTACACCGATCCTCGAGGCGACCGGCGTCTCGATGGTGTTCGGTGGGCTCACCGCGTTGCGCGATGTGTCGTTCGCCCTCCACGAGGGCGAGGTCATCGGGTTGATCGGGCCGAACGGGGCCGGCAAGACGACCCTGTTCAACTGCCTGACCGGGCTCTACGCGCCGACCAGCGGGACCGTGGCACTGCGTGGTGAGCCGCTGCCGCAGGACCCGGCGCGGGTGACCGAGGCGGGCATCGCCCGGACGTTCCAGAACATCCGGCTCTTCCCGAGCATGACCGCGAGCGAGAACGTGCTGGTCGGACGTCACGTGCGGATGCGTCAGGGACCGCTGTCGTCGCTCCTGCACGGACCGCGCTTCCGGCGCAGCGAGGCCGAGGCCGCCGAGCGCACCGAGAAACTGCTCGCGTTCGTCGGGCTGACCAGGTTCTCCGACGAGCTCGCGCGCAACCTGCCCTACGGCGACCAGCGCCGTCTGGAGATCGCGCGGGCGCTGGCCACCGAGCCGTCGGTGCTGCTGCTCGACGAGCCGACCGCGGGAATGAACGCCCAGGAGACCGAGGCCACCCGGCAGCTGATCTTCGCGATCCGCGACCTGGGCGTCTCGGTGGTGGTCATCGAGCACGACACCAAGTTCATCTTCACCCTCTGCGACCGGGTGCTGGTGCTCGTGCAGGGCGAGATGCTCGTCGAGGGCACCCCCGACGAGGTCCGGGGCGATCCCCGCGTCGTGGAGGCCTACCTCGGCGCGCCGCCGGAGGAAGTCGAGGCGCAGATCCACGGGAGTGAGCGATGACGCCGTTTCTCGAGGTCCGCGACCTCACCGTCGCCTACGGGGCGATCCAGGCCGTGCGCGGGGTGTCGTTCACGGTCGAGCAGGGCCAGATCGTGAGCCTGATCGGCAGTAACGGTGCCGGCAAGACGACCACCCTGCGCACGATCTCCGGTCTGCTGCGGCCGGTCTCCGGGGAGATCCTGCTCGACGGCACGCCCATCCATCGCCGGCCCGCGCACGAGATCCTCGGGCTCGGCGTGGCACACAGCCCCGAGGGCCGGCGCCTGTTCGCCCGGATGACCGTCGAGGAGAACCTGCGCCTGGGCGCCTACACCCGGCGCGACGAGGCGGGCATCGTCGCCGACCTGGACCGGGTCTACGACCTGTTTCCGGTGCTGGGGGAGCGGCGGCGCAACAAGGCCGGGCTGTTCTCCGGCGGCGAGCAGCAGATGCTCGCGATCGGCCGGGCGCTGATGTCGCGGCCGAAGCTGCTGATGCTCGACGAGCCGTCGATGGGTCTGTCGCCGATCATGACCCAGAAGATCTTCGACACGGTCCGGGGGCTGCGGGCGGACGGGACGACGGTGCTGCTGGTGGAGCAGAACGCGCTGGCCGCGCTCGCGCTGTCCGACCGGGCCTACGTGATCGACCTGGGCCGCACCACGCTGACCGGGACGGGTGGGGAGTTGCTCGCCGACCCGCGGGTCCAGGAGGCGTACCTCGGTGAGGGCGTGAGCAGCTGACGGCGGATCGCCGCGAGGGCTCAGCCGATCTCGGGCCGGGTGTCGCGGTGCAAGCAGGTCAGCTTCGCGGTGCAGGTCCGGTGGCCGTGCTCGTCGGTGATCACGATCTCCGTCGTCGACGTGCTGCGGCCTACGTGGAGGGGGCGTGCCACGCCCGTCACGAACCCCTGGGTGGCCGACCGGTGGTGCGTGCACGTCAACTCGAGACCGACCGGGAAGCGGTCGGGCAGCGCGTGCAACGCCGACAGCGTCGAACCGAGCGTCTCGGCGAGCACGGCGTTCGCGCCGCCGTGCAGCAGACCGAAGGGCTGCCGGTTGCCCTCCACGGGCATCCGGCCGACGACCTCGTCCAGCGTCATCGAGGTGATCTCGACACCCATCCGGCTCGTCAGCAGCTCGGCCGCGTCGATGGTGGGGAAGTCGGTCAGGTCGGCGGGATTGATCGGCACGAGTGGCACTGTATGTCAGCCTCTCCGCGGCGCCGTCCGCGCCCGACCTCCTGACCGGGTCTGCACGCGACCCGGCGACGCGGAGGCGAAGGGGACCACGTGAGCCTCGGGTGAAGACGTCGCGGAACGCTGCAGCCGGCGGCCGGGGCGTGGGGCCGGGCGCCGTCCGACGGCCGCGGAGGGCGTGATCGTGACGAGTCGCAAGCAGCTCAAGGCCCGGGTGCGGGCACGGATGGCGCGCACCGGCGAGAGAGCTACATGACCGATTACCGGTACGTGGCCGGGGGCGGGGCCGCCCCCGGGCCGGTCGCGCCCGGCGACTACCGGTTGCGCGGCGGCGTGCACCCGACCCGACGGTGGGCGAGGGCTGGCTCCGGGTCTTCGCCGGCGGCCGCGGTTCCGGAGCCGTCCGCGGGGCCCGAGCAGAGCAGCCCGCGGGCCGCCGCGGGCTTGAGCAGCGCACCCCACCCGGTCGACAGCGGCCCGGCGAGGTCGGGTCGGCCCAGATGCGCGCAGATCGCGTCGGCGAGCCGGGAGCGGCTCATCGGCTCGGCGCTCAGCACCGCCCACCGCGTCGGTGATCGCGTGCAGCTCCGCAGCGGTGACGCCGTGCTCGCGCTCCCACGACGGCGGGAACCGGCGGGCGCGATTCGCGGTCGGTGAGGGCGCCGGTCCAGAGGTCGAGCTCGTCGACCGGCAGCAGATGCAGGGTGCCTCGCATGGCCCAGGTCCGGACGAGCGTGCGATCGGTCCAGAGCACGGCATCCAGGTCGGGCGGCGGTCAGGCGGTGCGCACCCCGGCGATCAGCAGGCTGCTGGAGGTGACCTGGGCGTGCACGCCGCACAGGCGCCGGGCGACCGCGACGACGTCCGGCGCCGGCGCGCCGAGCAACTGCCGCCGGGTCCGCCACCGGGTCACCTGCCGCCAGCTCACCCTCACGAACCGGATCTCAGCACACGAGGCCGACGGAAACCCGACTCGCGCACCTGGAGACCCCGACTCGCGAACTTGGAGACCCCGACTCGCGAACTTGGAGACCCCGACTCGCGCACCTGGAGACCCCGACTCGCGAACTTGGAGACCCCGACTCGCGAACTTGGAGACCCCGACTCGCGAACTTGGAGACCCCGACTCGCGCATCCGGAGACCCCGACTCGCGCATCCGGAGACCCCGACTCGCGCACCTGGAGACCCTGACTCGTGGGGATGAGCGGGGGTCAGGGGCGGCGGGTGCAGAAGATGGCGGTCCCCGGGAACAGCGCGCCCCGCAGCGGGGACCACTGCCCCCACACCGTCTCCCGTCCCTCCGGCCACTCCGGCTCGACGATGTCGGTCAGGACGAGGCCGGCGGCGACCACGTCGCGGACCCGGTCGCCGACGGTGCGGTGGTGCTCGACGTAGGTCGCGGCGCCCGAGGCGTCGATCTCGACGTAGGGCGTCCGGTCGAAGTACGACTGCGTGACGGTCAGCCCGCCGGGCCCCGGATCGTCGGAGAACATCCATCGCATCGGGTGGTTCACGGCGAACACCCACCGCCCGCCCGGTCGCAGCACTCGGGCCACCTCGCGCATGACCTGCCGGGGGTCGGCGACGAACGGGACCGCCCCGAAGGCGGAGCACGCCAGGTCGAACGACCCGTCGGCGAACGGCAACCGCTCCGCGCCCGCCTGGACGAGCGGCACGGCGACACCGGTCTTCTCACCCAGGGCGGCGGCGTGCCGCAGCATCCCGCGCGACAGGTCGAGCCCCACGACCCGGGCGCCCTGCGTCGCCAGCCAGCGCGCGCACGGCGCCGAGCCGCAGCCGACCTCCAGCACCCGCGCGCCGCGCAGGTCCGCCGGGTCACCGAGCAGGTGCGCCTCCGCCTCGCGCAGGCCCTCCGGGCCCCAGACGAAGTCGGCGTCGCCGATGTCGGCGCCGTGCTCGGCCAGATAGTCGTCGGCATCGGCGTCCCACCAGGCACGGCTCGCGCGCTCAGACTCGGCCGCGCCGACCGTGCGTCGCGCCACCCCGGCGGTCCCGAGTTCCTCCTCCGCACTCACCGTCGTATCGTCCCGGTGGCACGCGCGCTACCGGTTGGGGACCCGCATTGCCCTGCTGATCGGGTGCCGCGTAGCATGAAAAACGCACTGTGGTCAACGTGGCGCCCAGCAGTTCCGAGATCGGCCGGGCCGTCTGTTCGCAGACCGCCGACATACCGTGCGTCGCACATCTGCACTACAGAAATCGACCAGCAAGGGTGACCGCTACAACGTCACAGCACGACACAGCCAGCCAGGTCCGTACGACCACCCCCATATCCCTTACCGGAGCACCCCACTACATGTCCACCGACACCACCGCCGCCCCGACCACGCCGCAGGTCGCCGTCAACGACATCGGGTCGGAGGAGGACTTCCTCGCCGCCATCGACCAGACGATCAAGTACTTCAACGATGGCGACATCGTCGAGGGCACCATCGTCAAGGTGGACCGTGACGAGGTCCTGCTCGACATCGGCTACAAGACCGAAGGCGTCATCCCCTCGCGCGAGCTGTCGATCAAGCACGACGTCGACCCTGCCGAGGTTGTCGAGGTCGGCGAGTTCGTCGAGGCCCTCGTTCTCCAGAAGGAGGACAAGGAAGGCCGACTGATCCTGTCCAAGAAGCGTGCCCAGTACGAGCGCGCCTGGGGCACGATCGAGGCTCTCAAGGAGGCCGACGAGCCTGTTGAGGGCACCGTCATCGAGGTCGTCAAGGGCGGCCTGATCCTCGACATCGGACTGCGCGGCTTCCTGCCCGCGTCGCTGGTGGAGATGCGCCGGGTCCGCGATCTGCAGCCGTACGTCGGGCGCAAGATCGAGGCGAAGATCATCGAGCTGGACAAGAACCGCAACAACGTGGTCCTGTCCCGCCGCGCCTGGCTGGAGCAGACCCAGTCCGAGGTCCGCAGCGAGTTCCTCAACCAGCTCGCCCGCGGCCAGGTCCGCAAGGGTGTCGTCTCCTCGGTCGTCAACTTCGGTGCGTTCGTCGACCTCGGCGGCGTCGACGGTCTGGTGCACGTCTCCGAGCTGTCCTGGAAGCACATCGACCACCCGAGCGAGGTCGTCGAGGTCGGCCAGGAGGTCACCGTCGAGGTTCTCGACGTCGACCTGGACCGCGAGCGTGTGTCGCTGTCGCTCAAGGCGACCCAGGAAGACCCGTGGCGCCTGTACGCCCGGACCCACGCGATCGGCCAGATCGTGCCGGGCAAGGTCACCAAGCTCGTTCCCTTCGGTGCGTTCGTGCGCGTCGAGGAGGGCATCGAGGGCCTGGTCCACATCTCCGAGCTGGCCGAGCGCCACGTGGAGATCCCGGAGCAGGTCGTGCAGGTCGGCGACGACTGCATGGTCAAGGTCATCGACATCGACCTCGACCGGCGCCGCATCTCGCTGTCGCTCAAGCAGGCCAACGAGGGCATGACGGTCGACACCGAGTTCGACCCGACCCGCTACGGTATGGCCGCCGAGTACGACGACCAGGGGAACTACATCTACCCCGAGGGCTTCGACGTCGAGTCCGGCGAGTGGCAGGAGGGCTTCGAGGCCCAGCGCGAGGAGTGGGAGAAGCAGTACGCCGAGGCGCACGCCCGCTACGAGCAGCACATCGCGCAGATCAAGAAGGCCGCCGAGGCCGAGGCCGAGGCGACCGCCGAGGGTGCCGGCACCAACTACTCCTCCCAGGGCGGGGCGCCCGCCGAGAGTGGTGGCTCGCTGGCCAGCGACGAGCAGCTCGCCGCGCTGCGGGAGAAGCTCTCCGGCGGAGCGTGACCGTTCGCTGAACGATGCATGACCCGAACGGCCCCGGGCGACCACTGGTCACCCGGGGCCGTTCGGTGTCCTGACCGTGTGAACGGGATTGATCGTCCGGATCACGGTTCTGCTGCGTTCTGTCACCGAACGGGCGTGCCGCGAGAGTTGATCTAGTCTTTCGCTCTACGGTTGAGCACATGCGCGGCTGGGCGGCGCGTCGGGCGGTGACCGGTGCAGTCAGAGTTCTCTTCCTTTCCATCGTCGTCGGGGCGACGGCCGCCTGCGGGGGCGGGGCGGTCGGCTCGCCTGAGCTACCGGTCCCCACGTTCGCGGACCCCTCGGCGGTTGCCGCGGCCGGCTCGGCCGACTCCGACGGGGCCTTGCCGGACGATTGCGGCCGGCTGCTCTCGGTGGCGGACCTCTCCGCGCTGTTCGCCCGGCCGATCGACTCGGTCACGGTGCGGACGGTCCGCGGGGTCCCCGAGCCGTCGGTCGGACGCACCGGGCGCGTCGGGTGTCGCTACAGCGGGGTCGCCGATCCCCTGAAGGGCAGCACACTGCTCGACCTCAACGTGGGCCGCTACACCGATGCGGCCGCCGCGGCCAAACAGTGGCGGGTCAACAGCGCCGCCGAGCGCGCGAGCGAGGGCAACGGCCGTGAGGTGCCGATCGGCAGCGCACAGGCGATGATCGTGGAACGCCGCGACGAGACCGTGCTCATGGTGGCCTACGGCATCGACACCCTGACCTTCGTGCTGCCCCGTGCGGCGACGGGGCCCCGGCCGGCCGCCGACACGCTCGTCGACCTGGCGCTGCGTGTGCTGCCGCAGGTCGCGGCCACCGCACCGGCCACACCGACCCCTGCGCGGCCGGTCGCACCGGTGAGTGCCGCGAGGACGACCGCGCTGGACGACCGTGCGACCGGACGGCCCCAATCCTGAGCCCCAACCCGTTCGCGTAGCGTGATCGGAGTGCTGCGGGTAGGGCTGACCGGGGGGATCGGTTCGGGCAAGTCGACGGTCGCGCGCCGACTCGTGGAGCACGGGGCGGTGCTCGTCGATTCGGACGCGCTGGCCCGGGAGGTCGTGGCCGCGGGCAGCGAGGGTCTCGCGGAGATCGTCGGGACGTTCGGGCCGGAGCTGGTCGGCCCGGACGGCGAACTCGACCGGCCGCGGATGGCGTCGGTGGTGTTCGGCGACCCGGCCGCCCGGGACCGGCTCAACGCGATCGTGCACCCCCGGGTGCGCCGTCGCTCCGACGAGCTCATCGCCACTGCGCCCGACGATGCCATCGTCGTGCAGGACATCCCACTTCTGGTCGAGGGACGGATGTCGCCGGCGTTCCCACTGGTCGTGGTGGTGCACGCGGACGCCGAGGAGCGGGTCCGCCGGCTGGTCGGCAGCCGCGGCATGCCCGAGGACGACGCGCGGGCGCGGCTCGCGGCGCAGGCCGACGACGCGGACCGCCGCGCCGCCGCCGACGTCATCCTCGACAACAGCGGGACACCGGCCGAGCTGGAAGCCGCCGTCGACGAGCTGTGGGCCCGCAGGCTGGTGCCCTTCGAGGAGAACCTGCGGCTGCGCCGGACCGTTCGGAGCGGATCGCCGCGGCTCGTCGATCCCGACCCCGAGTGGCCGGCGCAGGCGGCCAGGCTGGCCGCTCGCATCGCGCTGGTCGCCGGCGATCGCGGGCTGGGCGTCGAGCACGTGGGTTCGACGGCGGTGCCGGGCCTCCCGGCCAAGGACGTCATCGACCTGCAGTTGGCCGTGCGCTCCCTCGACGACGCCGACGCGCTCGCCGGGGCACTGGGCGAAGCCGGCTTCCCCGCGCGGCCGGACATCGATCGAGATCGGCCGAAGCCGGTCGACCCGGATCCGGAGCACTGGGCTAAGCGCTTCCACGGCGGAGCCGACCCGGGACGGCTCGTTCACCTGCACATTCGCGAGGCCGGCTCGGCCGGCTGGCGCTACGCGCTGCTGCTCCGCGACTGGTTGCGCGCCGACGCGGGCGCCTGCGCGGAGTACCTGGCGATGAAGCGCCGCGCCGAGCGCGAGTGCGCGGACGATCCCGACCCGGAGCGGTACGCCGAGATGAAGGAGCCCTGGTTCGACGCCGCGCTCCCCCGGGCGGAGCGCTGGGCCGAAAGCTCCGGATGGCGTCCCCCTTTAGCCTGAACGGCGGTGCCGAATCTGTAACGCTCGTTGCTCGTTGTCCGATTGAGGGGCAGGGGGGATGGTGCCGGGCGCTCTGGGAGCGGCCGATGTGCTGAAGCGCGGGCACTCCGCGAGGGCGAGGGGGCGAAAGGTTGAGCGCGCTGGTCGAGCACCGTGCCGGGACCGGTAACGGCGGTTCCGACGAGCCGGCCGGGTCCGAGACGCACGCCGAGGAGCCCGGCGGATCCGACGCGCGCGCAGGCCGGCCCGCCGGGGCTCGTTCACGGGTCGCCGAGCGCGGCACGTCCGGTCCCGCCGTCGACGAGCGGGACGAGCCGGAGCCGGCCCCCGAGGAGCGCCAGGCGAGCGACGCCGACCACGACGAGCCGGAGACGAGCGCGGACGCGGGCGGTGAACCCGAAGCGAGCCTCACCGAACGGCACGAGGCCGTGGTGAGCGGCAGCGACCCGGAGGAGCCCGAGGCCGGCGGGTCCGGGGCGAGCGCCGACGATCGGGATGAGCCGGAGTCGGCCCCCGACGAGCGCCGGATGGGCGCCGCCGACCGCGACAAGCAGGAGACCAGCGCGGACGAGCCCGGGGCGAGCGCCGCCGAGGACGACAAGCCGGAGTCGGGCGCCGGGGAGGACGACGAGCCCGGCGCAGGCGCTGACGGACGCGACTCGGCGAAGAGCACCGACCCGGACGAACCCGGAACGAGCGCCCACGGACCCGACTCGGAGACGGGCGCCGCGGGGCCCGACTCGGAAGCGGACGCCGACGAGGGCATCGGGACCGGCTCGGGCGCCGAGGGGTCCGGTTCGGGCGCCGAGGGGCGCGACGGGGAGACCGGCGCCGCGGGGCGCGACTCGGAAGCGGACGTCGACGAGGGCGACGGGTCCGGATCGAGCGCGGCGGGGCCCGGCTCGGGCGCCGCGGGGCGCGACTCGGGGACGAGATCCGAAGAGGGCGACGAGCCCGAGGCGAGCGCCGCGGAGCGCGACGAGCCCGGAACGACCGCAGACCCTGGGTCGAGCGCCGCCGAGCCGACTGAACCCGAGACGACGGCGGTCGCGCTCGAGACGGGTGCCACCCAACCGGAGCAGCCGGCGACGGCGGCCACCGCGCAGTCCCCGGCGGTCGTCCAGGACCCGGCCACGGCGTCTCCCGCCGCGCTGCGCATCGACTTCGGTGCCCATCTCGAGGCCAACTACCAGCGCCTCGTCGCCCAGCTCT
Organism: Pseudonocardia bannensis; assembly: GCF_012911875.1. Taxonomy (GTDB): domain Bacteria; phylum Actinomycetota; class Actinomycetes; order Mycobacteriales; family Pseudonocardiaceae; genus Pseudonocardia; species Pseudonocardia bannensis. The sequence goes on from NZ_JAAXKZ010000040.1 coordinate 41,866, forward strand.
ACGCGATCACACTGGACGCGGGCGAAGCGCATGACGTCGTCCAGGACGCGTACTCGAGGGCCTGGCGTTCGTGGTCGGAAGTCGGGCATACGGCCGACCCGACGGGCTGGATCCGCCGCGTCGCCGTCCGCTCGACCATGCGCAGTTGGCGGGCCGTCCTGTCGCGGATCGGCATGGGTCGGACGCAGCCTCCGCCCGCTGACACCGTGGATCCGCGCACGGCGGCGATGCTGGCCGCGCTGCGCAGGTTGCCCGCGGCCGAGCGGCGCAGTGTGGTGCTCTTCCACATGGTGGGCATGTCGATCGGCGACATCGCGACGCTGGAACAGGTATCGCTCGGAACGGTGCAAGCGCGATTGTCCCGGGCACGACGACACGTGGTGACCGAGGGGATGGCGGACATGACGCCGACGGATCTCGGTCTGTACGAGGAGGGCTCGTGAGCGATCCGCTGAACTGGGTGACCGAGGAGTTCCGGCGGCTGGACGACGAACTGTCGGCCGGGGTGACGCTGCCTCCGGTCGACGCCGTCATCCGGCGAGCCGGCTCCCTCACCCGCGCCAGCACGGCTGCTGCCGCGGCAGTGCTGACGGTGGGTGCGCTGGGAGGCATCACCGTCGTCGCGCAGGCCGCCACCCAGCCGGCCGCCGCGGTGCCGGCGCCGCCGGTCGCGATGCCGGCCGTCCCGACGTCCACCACCCAGACACCGGTGGCCCCGGCGCCGGTCGTCGCGCCTGCCCCGGCCCCGGCTCCGGTGGTCACCCAGGCACAGCGACGGGCCCGCCCGGTGCAGCGGACCCGGGTGCGCGTGCGGCCGACGCCGGCGCCGGTGGCTCCGGTGGCTCGGCCGGTCCTGCCCCCGGCCCCGCCCCCGGTCGCGC
>NZ_JAAXKZ010000041.1 GCF_012911875.1 Pseudonocardia bannensis
CGCGAAGACCCGCCCGCCCGCCGCGGTCGCCGCGGCACCGGTCTCCGAGCCCGACCCGCCCCCGGCCGCCGGGGAGCAGCTGCGGATGACCGTCGGGGAGACGGCGGGATCGGCCGACTACGTGCTGCCGCCGTCGGACCTGCTGCCCACCGGGCCGCCGCCCAAGACCCGCAGCAGCGCCAACGACGCCATGATCGAGGCGATCAGCGGCGTGCTCGACCAGTTCAACGTCGACGCGCAGGTCACCGGCTTCACCCGGGGCCCGACGGTCACCCGTTACGAGATCGAGCTCGGCCCGGCCGTGAAGGTCGAGAAGATCACCCAGCTGACCCGCAACATCGCGTACGCGGTCGCCACCGACAACGTCCGGCTGCTGGCACCGATCCCGGGCAAGTCCGCCGTCGGCATCGAGGTGCCCAACACCGACCGCGAGATGGTGCGCCTGGGCGACGTGCTGCGCAGCGGCAACGCCCGCAAGGAACAGCACCCGCTGGTGATCGGGCTCGGGAAGGACATCGAGGGCCACTTCCTGGTCGCCAACCTCGCGAAGATGCCGCACCTGCTGGTCGCCGGTTCCACGGGCTCCGGCAAGTCGAGCTTCGTCAACTCGATGCTGGTCTCGCTGCTGTCGCGGGCCACCCCGGACGAGGTCCGGATGATCCTCATCGACCCGAAGATGGTCGAGCTGACGCCCTACGAGGGCATCCCGCACCTCATCACGCCCATCATCACCCAGCCCAAGAAGGCGGCCTCCGCGCTGTCCTGGCTGGTCGAGGAGATGGAGCAGCGCTACCAGGACATGCAGGTCAACAAGGTCCGCCACGTCGACGACTTCAACCGCAAGGTGCGGTCCGGGGAGATCACGGCGCCGCCGGGCAGCGAACGGGAGTACCGGCCCTACCCGTACATCCTGTGCATCGTCGACGAGCTGGCCGACCTGATGATGACGGCCCCGCGCGACGTCGAGGACGCGGTCGTGCGGATCACGCAGAAGGCCCGTGCGGCCGGCATCCACCTGGTGCTCGCCACGCAGCGGCCGTCGGTCGACGTCGTCACCGGCCTGATCAAGACGAACGTGCCGTCCCGGCTGGCGTTCGCGACGTCGTCGCTGACCGACAGCCGCGTCATCCTAGACCAGCCGGGTGCCGAGAAGCTGATCGGTATGGGCGACGGGCTGTACCTGCCGATGGGCGCGGGCAAGCCGACCCGCATGCAGGGCGCCTTCGTGGGGGACGAGGAGATCGCCGAGATCGTCGCCTTCACCAAGCAGCAGGCCGAGCCGACCTACACCGACGGCGTCACCGCGGCCAAGTCGGGCGAGCAGAAGGAGATCGACCCGGACATCGGCGACGACCTCGACGTGCTGCTGCAGGCGGCCGAGCTCGTGGTCACCTCGCAGTTCGGCTCGACGTCGATGCTGCAGCGCAAGCTCCGCGTCGGGTTCGCGAAGGCCGGCCGGCTGATGGACCTGCTGGAGTCGCGCGGTGTCGTCGGGCCCTCCGAGGGCTCCAAGGCGCGCGACGTGCTCATCAAGCCCGACGAGCTGGAAAGTGTGCTCTGGCTGATGAGGGGCGGGGGAGGGCCCGCACCCGGCGAGGAGGGGTGAACCACGGCACGGGCCCGTCCCACCCGACGGAACTGTCCGTAGCGGCGCGCGGACACCCTGTGGTGATCCCCACCCTGGCCTGATCGCGCCGGCAACTACCGTGCGTGCCAGAGTAGGTGATCGATCGGTTCCGACGGACGGATCCGACCGATGTCGGAACGGAGATGGCTCAGGGGATGTTGCGTTTCTTGCGACGGGGTGAACGGGCCGGTCGTGGCGCCGATACCGGGCGGCACGCGATGATGCCGATCCCGCTCACCGGTGGACTGCTCAGCGGCCAGGTGCGCGATGCCGAGGGCCGTCCACTGCCCGGGGCCGAGATCTCGGTGTTCGACCGGTCGAGCCGCCGGGTGGCCCACGCCGACAGCGACCCCTTCGGCTACTTCTGCGCGGCCGTGGTGCCCGGTGAGTACCGGGTTCGCGCCGAGGCGGGCGGCTACCAGAGCGTCACCGACATGGTCGAGGTCGACTGGGGCAAGCACGCCCAGCTCGGCGAGGTCGTGATGGCGCCCGACGACACCCAGCAACCACCGATGCCGGGCGTGTACGACATCGACCTCGACCACTCCGCGGTTCGCTTCGTGGCCCGGCACATCGCGCTGTCGAAGGTCTACGGCCAGTTCAACGAGTTCCGGGGCCAGATCCAGATCGCCGAGTCGTTCGAGGACTCGCACGTCGAGGTGGTCATCGAGGCGGCGAGCGTCGACACCAACGTCCCCGTGCGTGACGCCCACCTGCGCTCGCCCGACTTCCTGGACGTGGAGCGCTTCCCTCAGCTGCGGTTCAGCAGCACCCGGTTCTCCCGCCGCGGCGGCAACAAGTGGCTCATCGACGGGGAGCTCACGCTGCACGGGCTGACCAGCGACGTGCAGCTGGACACGACGTTCCTGGGCATGCAGGAGTGGGCCGGCATCCGGGCCGGCGCGATCGCCACCACCGAGCTGCACCGCGAGCACTTCACCCTGAACTGGCAGCAGACGATCGCCCGTGGGCTGCCCGTGGTGGGTTCCACGATCGCGATCACCCTGGACGTGCAGGGGATCCTGAAGGGATCCGGAACTCACCGAACCGGGTGACGGGCCCGCTCACGGCCCGTCCGGCCTGCGGAAGCCGTGCTGGCGCCAGGCCTCGTACACCGCGACGGCCGCCGCGTTGGCCAGGTTGAGCGACCGGGAGGTCGGGAGCATCGGCAACCGCACCCGGTCGCTGATCTGCGGGGCGTGCTCGACCTCGGGCGGCAGCCCGGCCGACTCGCAGCCGAACAGCAGCACGTCCCCCGGGGCGTAGGCAACGTCGGTGTAGCACCGGGTCGCCGTGGTGCTGAACGCGTAGACGGGGGCCGGCAGCAGGGCCTGCCAGGCCGCGTCGAGGTCGGCGTGCACGTGCACCCGGGCGAGGTCGTGGTAGTCCAGCCCGGCCCGGCGGACGTTGCGCGCGTCCAGCGAGAACCCGAGTGGCTCGACGAGATGCAACTCGGCGCCGGTGTTGGCGGCCAGCCGGATCGCGTTGCCGGTGTTGGGCGGGATCTCGGGGGCGTGGAACACGATCCGGAACACGCGGAGATCCTCGCGTGGGGCCCGCCGGCGCCGGTAGGGGGTGCCGAAGCGGCCGCGCCGGTCTCACGCCCCCGGGCGAGGTGCCGTCGGAGCGGTGGTCTCGGGCCGTTCGGCGAGCCAGGCGGTGGCGGTGAGCCCGGCGAGGTCGCGGAAGTCGCGGGCGAGATGGGCCTGGTCGACGTAGCCGCACCGGGCGGCCACCTCGGCCAGCGCGGGCCGGCGCGGGCCGCGCAGCAGGTCGCAGGCCCGCTCGAAGCGGATCACCCGGGCGGCTGCCTTGGGGGACAGGCCGACCTCGCGGCGGAACCGGTCGGCGAGATGCCGGCGGCTCCAGCCGACCTCCCGGGCCAGCGCTCCGATGCGCAGCGTGCCGCCGGTCGCGGTCAGCCGGTCCCAGGCGTACCCGACCTCGGGCGCGGTCCCGGCCGGGTCGGCGCCGCGCTGCCCGGGGGGCACGAGGCCGGCGAGCGCGGCGTCGAGCAGCGCGAACCGCTCCGCCCAGCCGGGCGTGGTGGCGAGCCGGTCGAGCAGCGGGGCGGTGCGGCGGCCGAGCAGCGCGGCGAGGTCGACGACGTCGCCGGCCAGCTCACCGGCCGGGACGCCGAGCAGGACGCGGGCACCGCGCCAGGTCAGCCGTAGCTGCAGCCCGGTCTGCGGGGCACCCTGGGCGATCACCGCCGGTGCGTCGTGGAGGCCGCCGACCATCGCGACGAACGAGCCGGGGGCGCGCGCCGGGTCGGGCATCCGCAGGACCTCGACGGTGCCGTCGAGGCAGAGCAGGAACGTCAGGTGCGCCGACGGGACACCCTGGTGGGTGCCGGGCTCGGCGGCACCCGTCCGGTAGCCGGAGTAGGCGGTGACGAACGGCTGCAGCGCCGCCGCCGGCCGGGCCCGGATCATCTCGTGGCCCGTCTCCCGGGCATCGGGGCCGGCCGGCGCGACCATGATCCGAGGCTACCGCCTCCCGCGCCCGGACACGGTCACCGGAACAGCGTCACTCGCGCCCGGGTGGGGGCAGCCGCAGCATCATCCGCACGTTGCCCAGGGTGTTCGGTTTGACGTGTGCCAGGTCCAGGAACTCGGCGACGCCGGCGTCGTAGGAGCGCAGCATCGCGGCGAACACGTCCGGCGACACAGGGGTCCCGTCGATCTCGGCGAACCCGTGCCGGCCGAAGAAGTGCTTCTCGAACGTCAGCACGAAGAGCCGCTCCAGCCCCAGGTCACGGGCGTTGTCGATGAGCGCGCTGACGATCGCGTGTCCGACGCCCTGACCGAGCACCCGGGGGTCCACCGCGACCGTCCGGATCTCGCCCAGGTCCTCCCAGAGCACGTGCAGCGCACCACAGCCCACGACCTCGCCGTCGATCTCGGCGACGAGGAACTCCTGCACCGATTCGTAGAGCGTGACGATCTCTTTCGCCAACAGGACCCGACCGGCGTAACCGTCCACCAGGGACTTGATCGTCGTCACGTCGGCGGTCCTGGCCCGCCGCACGGCCACCACTGCCACGACGGGTCAGAGTAGATCACGGGGGGCCGTCTACCCTGGTCCGTGTGTCGACACCCCGCAGAGCTGCCCTACTGACCCTGGGCTGCGCGCGTAACGAGGTCGACTCCGAGGAACTGGCCGGCCGGTTGGTCGGGAGTGGTTGGGAACTGGTGGAGGCCGATCCGGGTGCCGACCCGGACGCGGGTCCCGCACCGGACGTGATCGTGGTCAACACCTGCGGCTTCGTCGAGCAGGCCAAGAAGGACTCGATCGACACCCTGCTGGCCGCCTCGGATGTCGCGAAGGCCAGTGGTGCCAAGGTGGTCGCAGTCGGCTGCCTGGCGGAGCGGTACGGCGCCGAACTGGCGGAAAGCCTGCCCGAAGCCGATGCCGTGCTCGGCTTCGACGCCTACCCCGAACTGGCCGAACGCCTCGGCGACGTGCTCGGCGGGCACGCGCCCGCCCCGCACGTCCCGGTGGACCGCCGCACGCTGCTCCCCATCTCCCCGGTCCAGCGCCCGGCCGCCGTGGCCGACGTCGCGGTCCCCGGCCACGCCTGGGTGCCCGACCTGTCGCGGCGCCGGCTCGAGGACCGCCCGTTCGCTCCGCTCAAGCTGGCCTCCGGCTGCGACCGGCGGTGCGCGTTCTGCGCGATCCCGTCCTTCCGCGGCGCGTTCGTGTCCCGGCCACCGGCCGACGTGCTGGCCGAGGCGGCGTGGCTGGCCGGCCAGGGCGTCCGCGAGGTCGTGCTGGTCAGCGAGAACTCCACCTCCTACGGCAAGGACCTGCCCGGCGACACCCGGGCGCTGGTCGACCTGCTGCCGCGGATGGCCGCGGTGCCCGGCATCGACCGGATCCGGGTCAGCTACCTGCAGCCCGCCGAGGTCCGTCCCGACCTGCTGAAGGTCATCGCGACCACCCCCGGCGTCGCGCCGTACTTCGACCTGTCCTTCCAGCACGCCAGCCCGGCGGTGCTGCGCCGGATGCGCCGCTTCGGCTCGCGCACGGACTTCCTCGACCTCTGCGAGCGCATCCGCGCCCTGGCCCCCGAGGCCGGCATCCGCAGCAACGTCATCGTCGGGTTCCCCGGCGAGACCGAGGAGGACGTCGCCGAGCTCGAGGCGTTCCTGACCGGGGCGCGTCTCGACGCGGTCGGCGTGTTCGGCTACTCCGACGAGGACGGCACCGAGGCCGCCGGCTACGACGGCAAGGTCCCGGCCGACGAGGTCGCCGCGCGGGTGTCGCGGATCTCCGCGCTGGTCGACGAGCTGATGACCCAGCGCGCCGAGGACCGGATCGGTACCGAGGTCACGGTCCTGGTCGAGCAGGCCGAGGACGACGACTTCGAGTGCACCGGCCGGGCCGCGCACCAGGCCCCTGAGGTCGACGGCGAGTGCGTCTTCGAGCGCGGCTCCGGTCTCGAGGTCGGCGATCTGGTGCGTGCCGTCGTCGTCGATACCGAGGGTGCCGACCTCGTCGTATCGCCGAGGGAGATCCTCCCCCGGGCGGTGTCCGCTGCGGAGGACCCCGCGGCCGCCGCCCTGGGGCGCGGGTGAACTCCGTCCCGGCGGGGGGCGCGTCCACCCCGCCGGGCGGCGCTCCGCCGCTGCTCAACATCGCCAACGTGCTCACCGGGTTGCGCCTGGTGCTGGTGCCGGTGTTCGTCGCCGCGCTGTTCGTGGAGTCCGGCCGCGACGTGGACTGGCGACTGATCGCGTTCGCCGTCTTCGCGGTGGCCGCGTTCACCGACAAGCTCGACGGCGAGATCGCCCGCAAGCGCGGCCTGGTCACCTCGTTCGGCGCGATCGCCGACCCGATCGCCGACAAGGCCCTCACCGGTTCGGCCCTCGTCGGGTTGTCCGTGCTGAGCCTGATCCCGTGGTGGATCACCATCGTGATCATGGGCCGGGAGATCGGGATCACGCTGCTGCGGTTCTGGGTGCTGCGCCACGGGGTGATCCCGGCCAGTCGCGGGGGCAAGGCCAAGACCTTCGTGCAGACCCTCGCGATCGGGCTCTACCTGCTGCCGTTGACCGAGCTCCTCGGGGGCGCGGTCGCCGTCGACATCGCGCGCTGGACGGCACTCGCCGTCGCGCTGGCGCTGACGGTCGTCACCGGACTCGACTACGTGCTGCGCGCGCTGCGCCTGCGCGCGGCGGCGTCGGCGGCCCTGCACGACACCCCCTGAGCGGCTCCCGACCGCTGCGCGGTGCGCTCCGCCCGGCGCCGGTGTTCGCCGTGAGCGGACACGTCGGACCGCTCCATGACGGACGCGGATCGGCCGGAGTGGGTACGGTGAGGCGCACCGGGCCGATCGCGGATCGGCCCGGCCGGGCGGCGGGTGCGAGGAGGGGTGGCATGGCTGTGCTGCTGCGTGAGGCGATCGGCGGCAGCCTTCGGCGGGCCCGCACCGCGCGACGGCGGACGCTGCGGGACGTCTCCCAGCGCGCCCGGGTGAGCCTGGGCTACCTGTCGGAGGTGGAGCGCGGCCGCAAGGAGCCTTCCAGCGAGCTGCTCGCCGCGATCTGCGAGGCCCTCGACATCTCGCTGCCCGACCTCATCGCGGCCGCGGCCGAGGACATGGCCGCCGCGCTGCGCCCGCAGATGGTGGTCCCGATCGGGCAGCGGCACGCCGACCTGCGCATTGCCGGCCTCGCCGACCCACTGACGAGCCCGCAGCCGGCGTCGGCGCTCGCGCCGTCCGCGCCCGTCGCCCGGGTCAGCGCTGCCGCCTGAGTCCTGTTCTTCCGTTCTGTCCGGCTCCGCCCTCGACGGTCGACCTCGTCCGTTGGGTAGCCTGGTCTGCGGGTCGCCCCCCGGGCGGCCTCCGGAAGATCCCCGATATCGTCGGTGTGCGCTGGAAGCAGGCCCCGTGCAATGCCACGATGGGGCGAAGCAAGCGGCGAACCGACGCCCCAGTCGGACGGCGCGGTGGCAGACGGTGTCGCACTCGGAGGTAGGCGGAGCAGATGGCCAACGCTTTCACGAAGGCCTGGAAGTACCTGATGGCGTTGTTCTCGTCGAAGGTCGACGAGTACGCCGATCCGAAGGTGCAGATCCAGCAGGCCATCGAGGACGCTCAGCGGCAGCACCAGGCGCTCTCGCAGCAGGCGGCTGCGGTGATCGGCAACCAGCGGCAGCTCGAGATGAAGCTCAACCGGCAGCTGGGCGAGATCGAGAAGCTGCAGGCCTCGGCCCGGCAGGCCCTCGTGCTCGCCGACCAGGCCCGGGCCCAGGGCGATGAGACGACCGCCCAGCAGCGCGAGCAGGCGGCGCAGGCCTTCGCGACCCAGCTGGTCACGGCCGAGCAGTCCGTCGAGGACCTGAAGACCCTGCACGACCAGTCGATCCAGGCTGCGGCGCAGGCCAAGCAGGCCGTCGAGCGGAACTCGATGATGCTGCAGCAGAAGATCGCCGAGCGGACCAAGCTGCTCAGCCAGCTCGAGCAGGCCAAGATGCAGGAGCAGGCCGCGGCCTCGCTGCGTCAGATGACCGAGCTCTCCGCGCCGGGCAACACCCCCTCGCTGGAGGAGGTGCGGGACAAGATCGAGCGGCGCTACGCCAACGCGATCGGTTCCGCCGAGCTCGCGCAGAACTCGGTGCAGGGCCGGATGCTCGAGGTCCAGCAGTCCACGGTCGACATGGCCGGGCAGAACCGGCTCGACCAGATCCGCGCGTCGCTGCACGGCACCCCGGTCGCCGGTGAGGTGAGCTCGGGCTCGCAGCAGCCGACCACCCAGCTCCCGGCCTCCCCGCAGAGCGGCCAGCAGACCCAGCAGCAGCCGGGCACGGCCTGACCCTCGCCCCTCACGACACGCCCGTCCCGGTCCGCCCGGGGCGGGCGTTCGTCGTCCGCCGCGGGGCCGGCCGCGGTGTGCTCGTCCGTGATCGCCGCACGGAGGGCCTGCGCGCTCTCCCGGTGACCCATGATCGCCGTACGGGAGCGGGCAACCGCCACGCGCGCGGCCACAGCTGCCGGAACGGCGATCACGGCCGGGACGTGCGCCGCTCCCCGCGGCCGGCTGCGCGACCGCCGCGGGGCGCCGGGCCGGGCTGGCAGCGGGGGCACCAGTACGCCACCCGGGCGTAGACGCCGTCGCCCTGGTCGGCGGTCCGGATCCGGGTGCCGCAGCGGCGGCAGCGTTGCCCGGCGCGCTCGAACACCCAGTGCGCCTCGCCCGGGTGCAGCGACCCGGTGGTGCTCTGCTCCGGGCGGTCGGCGTTGCGCAGCAGGAGCTTCCGCGACAGCGCGACGGCCCCCGGCAGGTCGGGGACGTCGCGTACGAGCGTCCACGGGGAGAGCCCGAGCAGGAAGCAGACCTCGGCCTTGTAGAGGTTCCCCACGCCCGCCATGACGCGCTGCTCGAGCAGCGCCAGCCCGATCTCGGCGTCGCGGCGGGCCTCCAGCCGGCGCAGCGCCTCGGCGGCGTGCCCGTCGTCCCAGGCCGGGTCCAGCAGGTCCGGGCCGAGATGGCCGACGAGCCGGTCCTCGGCGACGGTCGGCAGCAGCTCCATGTCGTGCAGCGCGAACCCGACAGCGACCCGGTCCTCGGTCTCCAGCACGGCGCGGGCCTCGTGGGTGGGCCGCCGCCAGCGCATCCCGGGCCGGTAGAGGTGCCAGGAGCCGTCCATGCGGAAGTGGCTGTGCAGGCTGCGGCCGTCGTCGAACCGGGTGAACAGGTGCTTGCCGACACTCGCGACCCCGAGCACCGTCAGGCCGGCGAGATCGTGCTCGACCAGCCGCGGGTGCCGCAGCTCCCCGCGCAGCAACCGGTGGCCGGAGAGCGCCGCGTGCAGCCGCTTGCCGGCGAGGTGGACGGTATCGCCCTCGGGCACGACGCCGACGGTAGCCGCCACCGGACCCGTTCGCCGCCCGCGCGACGCTCGGCGGAGCCGGGGTGGGCGGCCGCCCGGGTGGCAGCCCCCGCGCATCCACCGATCGGTGGATCGCCGGTCCACCGGCCGGGCCGTATCCCGAACCGGGCGTCCGATCCGTACGCCCGGCCCGCCCGCCAGGCTCGGAGCATGCCTGTCATCGAGGTCCGCGACCTGCACAAGCGCTACGGCGACCACGTCGCCGTGCACGACGTCTCGTTCGCCGTCGAGGAGGGGGAGATCTTCGGCATCCTCGGCCCGAACGGTGCCGGCAAGACCACGACGGTCGAGTGCATCGAGGGGTTGCGCACCCCCGACGGCGGCACGATCCGGGTCCTGGGCCTCGATCCGCAGCGTGACGGCGACGAACTGCGCCGTGCGGTCGGGGTCCAGCTGCAGGATTCGAAGCTGCCCGAGCGGATGACCGTCGGCGAGGCCGTCGCCCTCTACGCGTCGTTCCACCCTGATCCGGCTGACGGCGACGAACTGCTCGATCGGCTCGGGTTGGCGGCCAGGCGGAGGACCCGGTTCGGCGCGCTGTCCGGGGGCCAGCAGCAGCGCCTGGCGATCGTGCTGGCCCTGATCGGCCGGCCGCGGATCGCGGTGCTCGACGAGCTGACGACCGGCCTGGACCCACGGTCGCGGCGCCGGACGTGGGAGCTCGTCGAGCAGATCCGTGCCGAGGGCGTCACGGTCCTGCTGGTCACCCACGTCATGGAGGAGGCCGAGCGGCTGTGCGACCGGATCGCCCTCATCGACGCCGGGCGCGTCGTGGCGATCGACAGTCCGGCCGGTCTCGTCGAGCGGGTCCAGGCGCCTCAGCGGATCCGGTTCCACCCGTCGGAGCCGATCCCCGATGCGTTGCTGCTCGCCCTGCCCGAGGTGACCGCGGTCGAGCAGCGCGACGGCCGCGTCGAGGTCAGCGGCACCGGAGACGTCCTCGCCGCCGTCACGAGCACGCTCGCCCGGCGTCGCATCGTGGTCGCCGAGCTCCGGATCACCCAAGCCCGGCTCGACGACGCGTTCGTCGCCCTCACCGGGACCACCGAGGAAGGAACCGGAGCATGACCGGTCTGCGTGCCCTGACGCTCTGCGAGTCGCGACTGTTCCTCCGCGACCGCGCCAACGCCTTCTACACGTTGCTGTTCCCGGCGCTGCTGCTCGCGGTGCTCGGCCTGATCCCGTTCTTCGGCGACCGCCCACCGGAGCTCGGCGGGCTCCGGCTGATCGACGTCTACGTGCCCGTGGTGATCGCTCTCGCGCTCGCGGCGACGGCCCTGCAGGGCCTGCCCGCGCTGCTGGCCGGCTACCGCGAGCAGCGCGTGCTGCGCCGGCTGCGGACGACGCCGGTGCGGCCGGAGACGTTGCTGCTCGCGGTGCTGCTGATGACGCTGGGCGTCACGGCGGTCTCCATGGTGCTGGTGCTGGCCGTCGGGCGGCTCGGGTTCGGCGTGGCGCTGCCGGCCAATCCGGTGGGCTTCGCGCTGGCCGTGCTGCTGGCCGCCGCTGCCGTCCACGCGCTGGGCCTGCTGGTGTCGGCGGTCGCGTCGACCGGGCGCGCCGGCAGCGCCCTCGGTTCGCTGCTGTTCTTCCCGCTGATGTTCTTCGGCGGGATGTGGCTGCCCCGGGACGCGATGCCCGCACTGCTGCGCGCGATCAGCGACTACACGCCGCTCGGGGCCGGCGTCGGCGCGATCCAGGCGGCGTCGGCCGGCTCCTGGCCGCAGCTGCTGCACCTCGGGGCGCTCCTGGTGTGGACCCTGGCGGCCGGCTGGATGGCCGCTAGGTTGTTCCGCTGGGAGTAGGGGGGCCTGGAGGATGGTCGAGCGCGAGGCGCCGATCGGTGGGGTCCGGTCACGGCCCGAACACCGCCTCGATGTCGTCGAACGTCGTCTCGAGGTGCTCATCGACCGGTTCGCGCCGTTCCTCGGGCTCGGCCTGGGCCTGGTCCTGACGGTGTTCGCGTTGCCGCCGCAGTCCGCGGCCTACTGGGCGATCACCGGCGCGCTGGCGGTGGTCACCGTGGGGTGGTTGCTGTTCCTCGCGGCGTTGCCGGCGGCCCGGGCGGACGAGCCGAGGACGGGCGCGGTCTACATGACCGGTTACATCGTGCTGATGGCGGCGCTCACCCACCAGTCCCCGTTCTTCGCCTTCATGGTTCTCGGGGCCTACGGGCACGCGGTCCGCTATCTCCGGGGCAGGTGGCGGTTCGTCGCCGTCGCGGCGTCGGCCACCGTCGCCGCCTACTCGCAGATGGGCGGCCGTCTGGCCGAGGCGTCCGCCACCTGGCTGGCCGGGCTCGTCGCGCTGATGGTGACCAACATGATCGTCGCGGGCGGCCTCACCTGGTTCGGCGCGATCAGCGCGCAGCAGACCGAGCGGCGCAAGCGGGTCATCGCGGAGTTGGAGGACGCCAACGCGAGGCTGAACGCCGCGTTGGAGGAGAACGCCGGGTTGCAGGTGCAGCTGCTGGCCCAGGCCCGGGAGGCCGGGGTGCTCGACGAGCGCCGGCGGATGGCCCGGGAGATCCACGACACCCTCGCCCAGGGTCTGACCGGCATCGTCACGCAGCTGGAGGCCGCCGACGCCGCCGGGGACGACCCCGGCCTGCGCCGCCGCCATCTCGACGTGGCGCGATCCCTGGCCCGGGAGAGCCTGACCGAGGCGCGCCGCTCCGTCGACGCCCTGCGCCCCGGCCGGCTCGAGGAGGCGCAGCTGCCCGACGCGGTCACCGATCTGGCCAAGCGGTGGGCCGAGACATCCGGGGTCGCCGTGCGCGTGGACACGACCGGAGAGCCCCGTCCGCTGCTGCCCGAGCTCGAGGTGACCCTGTTCCGGGTGGCGCAGGAGGCGTTGGCGAACGTGGCGAAGCACGCCGCGGCGAGCACCGCCGGCCTGACGCTGTCCTACATGGACGATGTCGTGGTGCTGGACGTGCGCGACGACGGCGCCGGGTTCGAGCCGGGTTCCACGAGCGGGGGGTTCGGGCTGGCCGCGATGGAGCAGCGGGTGCGCCGGGTCTCGGGCACCTTCACCGTGGAGAGCGTGCCCGGGGACGGGACGGCGCTGAGCGCGAGCGTGCCGGCGATCCCGGCGGAGGTGCAGGCGTGACCGAGCAGCGAGGAGGCTCCGTGGCCGGGCCGATCCGGGTACTGATCGTCGACGACCACCCGGTGGTCCGGGACGGGCTGCGTGGCGTGCTCGCCGGGGAAGCCGGCATGGAGGTCGCCGGCGAGGCCGGGAACGGCGCCGAGGCGCTGGCGCGGGTGGCCGCCGCCGCGCCCGACGAGCCGATCGAGGTCGTGCTCATGGACCTGCGGATGCCGGTGATGGGCGGGGTGGACACGATCCGGGAGCTGCGCCGCGTCGCACCCTCGGTCCGGGTGCTCGTCCTCACCACGTTCGACACCGACCGCGACGTGCTGCCCGCGATCGAGGCGGGCGCCACCGGCTACCTGCTCAAGGACGCCCCGCGCGAGGAGCTGCTGCGCGCGGTCCGGGCCGCGCACCGGGGCGAGGCGGTGCTGTCCCCGGCGGTGGCCGGGCGGTTGATGGGCCAGGTCCGGGCGCCCGTCCAGGATGCGCTGAGCGAGCGCGAACTTCAGGTACTGCGGCTGGTCGCCGCCGGTGCGACGAACCGGGAGGCGGCCCGGCGGCTGTTCATCAGCGAGGCGACGATCAAGACCCACCTGTTGCACATCTACGCGAAGCTCGAGGTGCGGGACCGGGCCTCGGCGGTGGCAGCGGGCTTCCAGCGTGGCCTGCTGCTGCCCGGCGGGGGATGAGAACCGCCCGGATCGGCCAGGATGGCGACCATGCGGAGCAACCTGTTCGAACAGCAGCACGCCGAGGTCACGACCAACCAGCGGTTCACCCTGCAGTCGTCGAAGATGCTCAAGGTCGTGCTCGGGCCCGACCTGCTCGCGCTCAAGGGCAGCATGGTCGCCTATCAGGGCCGGGTCGAGTTCAACCACGAGGGTGCGGGCAGCGTCGGCAAGCTGGTCAAGCGACTGGTGACCAGTGAGGACACCCCGTTGATGCGGGTCCGCGGGCAGGGCGAGGTGTTCTTCGCCAACCGGGCGCAGAACATCTTCCTCGTCGCCCTGGAGGGCGACGCGATCAGCGTCAACGGCACCAACCTGCTCGCGTTCGACGCCGAGCTGAGCTGGGACGTCCGGCGGGTCAAGGGCGCCGGGGTCGCCACCGGGGGTCTGTTCAACACCGAGATCGGGGGGCACGGCACCGTCGCGCTGACCTCCGACGGGGACCCGCTGCTGCTGGACTGCTCGCAGCAGCCGACCTGCGTGGACGTGCAGGCAGCCGTGGCCTGGTCGGCCAACCTCGTGCCCCAGGTCGTGTCGAGCATGAACGTGCGCTCGCTGCTGCGCGGCGGCAGCGGTGAGGCTCTGCAGTACGCCTTCCACGGGCCGGGTTTCGTGGTGGTGCAGCCCTCGGAGGGGATGCCCGTGGCGACCCAGCAGGGGAGCTGAGCGGAGGCGGCGGATACGGCCCCCGGCCGGGCCTGTCCAGCGCCCGCCGGGCGTCCTACCGTCGAGATCGTGACCACGCAGAGTGCGCCACGCGCCGGTCGGCCGCTGCGGGCGCTGCTGCTCGTCGTCGGTCTGGCCGCCGCGCTGGCTGTCGGGTGCGGCGGCCCGTCCGGCTCGTCCGCGTCGGGACAGGCCGCGAGCGCGACGCTGGCCGACACCCTGGACAAGCTCCGGCTGATCGGCCGTGACGAGTGCGCGACGCACCCGTCCGCGACGATCTACCCCCGGTGCACCCGGTTCCTGCGGGAGCTGGAGAACGCCCTGAACAGCGTCAAGAACGAGGCCAAGGAGCTGCCGCAGGCGGGGTCCATCAACGGCGCCGTCCAACCGATCGAGTCGGCCATGGACGACTTCACCCAGCGGGGGTGTGCGCCCCCGCCGGGTCAGCCGCCCTCCGGGACGGGAGGCCCGGTGGACGCCCCCTGCGTTGCGGACCTCACCGAGGTCCAGAGCGGGCTCCGGCAGCTGGTCGCCGTGCTCTCGCCGGTGGTGTCCGAGGGCGCCACCCCCCGCTGAGATGGGCGTCAGCCCTCCCGTGCGGGGTCGCCGTGCGGCTGCAGGGTGGCGAACGCCGCGACCGCCGCGAAGTCGCTCACCGCGTCGGGGCTGACGACCTCGGCCGCCGGTCGCCCGCGCAGGATCTGCTTGATCGGCGTCTCCAGCTTCTTCCCTGTCAGGGTCCGCGGGATCGCGGGGACCGCGTGCACCACGTCCGGCACGTGCCGCGGGGAGAGCTCGCTGCGCAGCGCGTCGCGGATCCGGCCGCGCAGTGCGTCGTCGAGCGTGGCGCCGCCGCGCAGCGCGACGAACAGCAGCAGCTGACCGGCCCCGCCGCCGGCGTCCTCCAGATGGACGACGAGGCTGTCGGTGATCTCGGGCAGCTCCTCGACCACCGTGTAGAACTCCGCCGTGCCGAGCCGGACCCCGCCGCGGTTCAGCGTGGCGTCGGAGCGACCGCTGATCACGCAGCTGCCCCGGTCGCTGAACTCGACCCAGTCACCGTGGCGCCACACCCCGGGGAAGGTCTCGAAGTACGACGACCGGTAGCGCGCATCCCCGGGGTCGTTCCAGAACCGCACCGGCATCGACGGCATCGGTGCCCGGACCACCAGCTCACCCAGCTCACCGACGACCTCCCGGCCGGCCGCGTCGAACGCCGCGACGTCGGCGCCGAGGCACGGCGCGGCCAGCTCCCCTCGGTACACCGGCAGCCACGGGCCGCCCCCGACGAACGCGCTGCACACGTCGGTCCCGCCGCTGATCGGGTTGAGCAGCACATCCGGGCCGAACCGCTCGTACACCCAGTCGAAGCCCTCGGCCGGCAGCGGCGCCCCGGTGATGCCGATCTGGCGCAGCTGCGGCCAGCGGGCCGGCTGCACACCGTCCTTGCGGCAGGCCATCACGAAACCGGGAGAGGTGCCCATCAGGGTCGCCCCGGTCTCGGCGGCCAGCCGCCACTGCGCTTCCAGGTCGGGCCACAGCGGGTTGCCGTCGAGCAGCACGATCGCGGCCCGGTGCAGCAGCGCGGAGATCGTGATGTTCCACATCGCCCATGCCGTCGTCGTGAACCACAGCGCGCGGTCGCCCGGCCGGGTGTCGAGGTTGAACGCGTGCAGCTTGAGGTGTTCGAGCAGGATGCCGCCGTGCCCGTGCACGATCACCTTGGGCAGCCCGGTGGTGCCGGAGGAGAACAGCACGTAGAGCGGATGATCGAACGGCACCGGGTCGAACGCGAGCGGACCCGGCTCGGACAGCATCGCGTCCCAGGTCAGCGTGCCGGGCCCGGTGTCGGCCGGCGCGTACGACCCGTACGGCACCGCGACGACGTGTTCGACGCTCGGCAGTCCCGTGCGGATGGCCGCCACCTCGTCGCGCTTGTCGATGTGCTTGTCGCCGTAGGTGTAGCCCGCCACGGTGAGCAGAACCCTGGGCTCGATCTGGGCGAACCGGTCGACGACGCTGCGCGCGCCGAACTCCGGCGCGCACGACGCCCAGATCGCGCCCAGGCTCGCCGTGGCCAGGAACGCGACGAGCGCCTCGGGAATGTTCGGCAGGTAGGCGACCACCCGGTCCCCGGCACCGATCCCGAGCCGGCGCAATCCCGCCCGGGCCCGGGCGACCTGGTCGCGCAGCTCGCCGAAGGTCAGCTCGCTCGGCTCCCGGGTCTGGGACCGGGCGATGACGGCGGTCCGGTCCCGATCCTCCTCCAGCCCCAGCATGTGCTCGGCGTAGTTCAGCGTCGCACCGGGGAACCACTGCGCGCCCGGCATCTCCCGCGAGGCGAGCACCCGCTCGTACGGGGTGTGGGCGCGGACCCCGAAGTGGTCCCACACCGAGGCCCAGAAGCCCTCGAGGTCGTCGACCGACCAGCGCCACAGTGCCGCGTGGTCGGCGAACTCCCGTCCCCGCTCGGCCAGCCCGCGCACGTAGCGGCCGAGGGCGGTGGTGTCGAGGGCGTCGGGGGCGGGCTTGCGGAGTACGGCACCGGGGGCGTGCGGACTGACGGTGCTGACATCGGCGGCAGCGGGGTCGCTCATGTCGGGATCTCTACCGCACGACGGGCTCGGTCCGGAAGTCTGCGAGATCGGCGGAGCGCGTCATCGACCAGTAGTCGACGATGCGCCAGGGCAGCGTGGAGACCACCCGGCCGGCGTCGTTGCGGTACCAGTTGTCCATCCCGGGGTGGGTCCAGATCATCCGCGCGTGCGCGTCGTCGTGGCGGCGGACGTAGGCGGCCTCGACCTCGGGCCGGCACTCCACCGCGCCGATGCCGCCGTCGATCATGGAGACGAGCAGGTCGACGATGTAGCGCACCTGGCACTCGGCGATCGTGATGTAGCTGCCGCCGTGGCCGAGCACCGTGCCCGGCCCGCAGGTGATGAACAGGTTCGGGAAGCCCGCGGTGGTGATGCCCAGGTGCGCGGTCGCGTCCTCGGGGCCCCAGACCTCGCGGATCGAGCGTCCGTCGCGGCCGCGGACGTCGATCGGGTGCAGCAGCTTGTGGGTCTCGAAGCCGGTCGCCAGCACGACGACGTCGGCCTCGCGCTCGGTGCCCGCGACGCTGCGCACCCCGGTCCCGGTGATCTCCGCGACCGCTTCGGTGATCAGCTCGACGTCGTCGCGGCGCAGCGCCGCGAACCAGCCGTTGTCCAGCAGCATCCGCTTGCCGAAGGGCGGGTAGTCCGGAAGCGCCTTGGCCACCAGGTCCTCGCGGCCCTCGAGCTGGGCGGTGAGGTAGCGGGTGAAGACGCGGCGGTGGGCGTCGTTGATCGCGTTGACCGACCGGTCGGCGTGCTCCCACTCCGGGTCGACCTGCAGCGACGGGTGCACGCGGTCGTTGAAGTTCCAGGCCAGCCGGGTGCGGTACCAGCGGCTGTAGAACGGCACGTGCGCCATGAGGTGGTGCACCGCGTCGCCGACCGGGGCGAAGTACACGTCGTTCGGCGCCGCCCACTGCGGGGAGCGCTGGAAGATCGTCACCTGCGCGGCGTCGCCGGCGATGGCGGGGACGATCTGCATCGCGCTGGCCCCGGTGCCGACGATCGCGACGCGCTTGCCGGTGAGATCGAGGTCGGCCGGCCAGTGCGCGGAGTGGAAGATCGGGCCGCGGAACGCGTCGAGCCCCGGCAGGGCGGGCACCTTGGGCCGGTTGAGCTGGCCCGTCGCGGTGATGACGGCGTTGGCCGTCAGCTCCTGCCCGTCGGCCGTGCGCACCGTCCAGCGCTGCCGCGCCGCGTGGTACTCGGCGGCGGTCACCTCGGTGCCGAACCGGATGACGCGGCGCAGGTCGTGGCGCTCGGCGACGTCGCGCAGGTAGCGGTAGACCTCGTCGCGCTTGCCGAAGTGGGTCGACCAGGCCCGGGGGGCGAACGAGTACGAGTACAGGTAGCTGGGCGTGTCGACTCCGGCCCCGGGGTAGCGGTTCTCCAGCCACGTGCCGCCGACGTCGTCGTTCTTCTCCAGCACGACGTGGTCGATGCCGGCCTCGGTGAGCTTGATCGACGCGAGCATGCCGGACACACCGGCGCCGATCACGATCACGGAGAAACCGGTGGCGCTGCCGGTGCGCGGTGCCCGGGCCGGGGCGGGCGCGAAGCCCATGTCCTCGGCCGTCATCTCGGCGTACTCGGCCGGGACCTCCTCGCCGACGGCCAGGCTCATCAGTTCGACCAGAGCGTCCCCGGTCGGGGCCGGAACCGCGGGTGGGCGGCCGTCGGCCCAGGCCAGCACGGCGTCGACCGCGGCGGCCCGGATCCGCGCCTGCACGGGCGGGGGGAACCCACCGTCGTCGTTGTCGTCCATACCGCGGCTGCGGGTGGGGCGGTACGGGTCGGCCAGCCACGCGCGGTCGCCGGTGAGCTGGAACAGCACGGCGACCAGCGTGGGTAGGTTGGCGTGCTCGACGGCCCGGGCCAGGGCGGCCCGGTCGCGCGAGGGCGTCGCGCCGGACGCGTCCGCAAGCGCCCGCGGGGCGTCGACCTCGGTCATGGCGGGCCTCCTGTATCCGATCATGTACCCGCCGTGAGCCTAACCATTGTTAGGCACTCTGGCCAGTGTTACGACGGTGCACCGGGCCGAACCGTGCACAAAGTTCTTGACGAGTGGCTCTGACCACAGCATGCTGCGACGATCAACCTAACCGCTGATAGGTAAACGGGAGCGAGCGATGGAGCTGACCGCCGCCATGCGGACCACGGGGACGTGCCGCTACTTCCGGACCGACCCGGTGCCTGACGAGGTGCTCCACCAGGCGTTCGAGGTCGCCCGGTTCGGCCCGCAGGGTGGCAACCGGCAGCCGGTCCGCTGGATCGTCGTCCGCGCGGCCGCCCGCAAGCAGGCCCTCGCGGATCTGTACCTGCCGCTGTGGAAGGCCTACTTCAACGCGATCAGCGACGGCTCGGTCAACGTCGGAGCCCTGCCCAAGACCGTCGTCGACGCCGACCACTTCGCCGAGCACCTGGCCGAGGCGCCGGCGATCATCGTGGTCTGCGCGGAGACCGCGGGCCTGCATCCGACCGACCACGAGCTCGGCCGGATCAGCGTCGTCGGCGGTGCCTCGATCTACCCGACGGTGCAGAACCTCTGCCTGGCACTGCGCGACCAGGGCGTCGGTACCGCCGTGACCACGCTGCTGTGCCACGAGGAGCCGCAGGTCCGCAAGCTGCTGGAGATCCCGGACGGCTTCATCACGGCCGCGCACATCGCCGTCGGCTATCCCGAGAAGCCGTTCCCGACCACGCTCACCCGCAGCCCCGTCTCCGACATCGTCGCGCTGGAGACCTTCGGCACGCCGATGTTCGCCCCGGCCGGGAGCTGACGGCCGTGCCCGATCTCGCCCCGCTGCACCGCCGCCCGCTCGGCCGCGCCACCCTCGGCGACCAGCTGCGCCGGCACGCCCGCACCCAGCCCGACAAGATCGCCTTCATCAGCTACGACGGCTCCGGCGGCCGCACCGAGACCAGCTACGGCGAACTCGACCGGCGGGCCAACCGCTTCGCCCACGCGCTGCTCCGTCTCGGCGTGGGCCGCGGCGACCGGGTCGCGGTGATGGCCCGCAACAGCGTC
The DNA here is from genome assembly GCF_012911875.1 of Pseudonocardia bannensis. Taxonomy (GTDB): domain Bacteria; phylum Actinomycetota; class Actinomycetes; order Mycobacteriales; family Pseudonocardiaceae; genus Pseudonocardia; species Pseudonocardia bannensis. Next base: position 19,642 of record NZ_JAAXKZ010000041.1, read on the forward strand.
GACGTGGTGGTCGCCTACTACGGCACGGTCAAGATCGGTGCGGCGTTCACCGGCGTCAACGCGCTGTACCGGGCGCCGGAGATCGCCCATCAGCTCGGGCACGCCGAGCCGGCGGTGGTCGTGGTGGGCGCGGAGTTCGCCGAGCTCGTCGCGTCGGTGAAGCCGGACGGCGCCGCTCTCGTCGTGCTCGGCGAGGAGTTCGACGCGCTGCTCGCCGCCGGTCCCGACACCGAACCCGACGCCGACGTCGACGAGAACGACGTCGCGATGATCGTCTACACGAGCGGGACCGAGGCCGCGCCGAAGGGCGTGCTCATCCCGCACCGCAACTACCTGATCTCCACCGCGCCGGCATGGAGCTGGGGGCTGCAGACCGGGCCCGATGACACGTGGTTGTTCGTGATGCCGTTCCACACCATCGCCGGCCTCGGCTCGATGACCACCCTGACCCTGATGGGCGCCACGCTGGTGCTGCCGGCCACCGCGGATCCGGCGCGCTCGTGCGAGATCATCGGCCGGGAGCGGGTGACCGTGATCGCTCAGACCCCGACGTTCTACCTCGCCCTCGCCGGGCAGCCGGCGTTCGGGCCGGAGACGGTCGGCGCCGTCCGCCGGTGCATGACGTACGGCGGGCAGGTCGCGCCGCACGCCGTCGAGGCCTGGTCCGCGGCGGCCCCCGACGCGGTCTGGGGCACCTACTGGGGTCAGTCCGAGCTGTCCCAACTGGGTTCGGTGGGCTGGTTCCGCACGCTCGCCGACATCCCCGACGGCGACCCGTCGTGGATCGGCAGGCCGGTGACGCACCTGGAGATCCGGGTCGTCGACGCCGAGGGCGACGACGCCGAGGTCGGCGAGCTGATCTGCCGGTCGCCGTCGGTGATGCTCGGGTACTACAAGGACCCGCAGCGCACCGAGGAGGTGTTTCGCGACGGGTGGGTGCACACGGGTGACATGGTGCGCATCGACAAGGCCGGCAACCTGTTCTTCCACGACCGGGTCAAGGACATGGTGAAGTCGGGCGGCATGAACGTGAGCTCGCAGGAGGTGGAACGGGTGCTGCACGCCCATCCCGACGTGCTGCGGGCCGCCGTGATCGGGATGCCCGACGAGTACTGGTCGGAGGCCGTGACGGCGTTCGTCATCGCACGCCCCGGCCAGGTGCCGGACCCGGCCGGGATCATCGCGTTCTGCCGCGAGCAGCTCGCCGTGTACAAGGTGCCCAAGGCCGTGCACGTGGTCGACGAGCTGCCCGTCGACGCCCAGGGCAAGATCCTGAAGCGCGAGCTGCGGGCGGCTGGGACACCGTCGTGAACCCGGCCGACAGGCCTCCTGGCCGGAAGGACGGCGTGAACCCGGCCGGAGCCGGCGTCGTGGCCGGAGAGACGTCGTGAGCTCGGCCGGGGCTGCACCGGCCGCCGGCGAGCCGGCGCGGCCCGCGGCGCGCGAGGCCCGGACCCGGCTGCGTCGCGAGGAGATCGTGGCCGCCGCGGCCCGGATCTTCGCGACGGCGGGATACCACAACGTCGGGATGCGCGACATCGCCGACGCGGTCGGGATCCGCGGCGCGAGTCTGTACCACCACTTCCCGTCGAAGGAGGAGATCCTCTACGCGGTCTGCCTGAGTGTCACCCGGGAGCCGAACGAGGAGAACCTGCTGTTGCTCGACGCTCCCGGCACACCGTCCCAGCGGATGGCCGCGCTGGTCCGCGCCCACTTGCGGCACCTGCATCGGCGCCGCGTGGAGCACCTGGTGGGCCTGCACGAGCTGAACTCGCTCGCGCCGGAGCACCGCGCGGAGATCGACGGCTATCGGCGGTACTACCAGCGCCGGGTGCGCGACGTCGTCGTCGCGGGCGTGCGCACCGGTGAGTTCAGGGTCCCCGACGCCCGGCTGGCCGCGTTCGGCCTGCTGGACATGCTCAACGGGATCAGCAACTGGTTCCACGACGACGGCGTGCTCGGCCTGGAGCAGGTCGTCGACGGCTACGTCGAGTTGATCGTCGGCCGCATGCTGGGGTCGTCGGGACCGTACTGAGCCGCCGCGGGGCCGCGTTCCTCGGCCCGGCTTGTCCGACCGGAGCCGGTTGATCGACCACGGAGACGCCCGCTCCCCAGCGGCGACCGAGTGTCCGGCGCTGCGCGGAGTCTTCCCCTGATGCTTCGCGCAGGCACGGACGACGGCCCGGCCGGTGCAGCGTCGCACCGGCCGGGTCCGGCCTCGCTCCGTCGAACCGGGCCCCGGCCACGGGCTCAGCCCCCGACCGCGGCCGATCCGGCCCGCTACCGGGCTCTGCCCGCTCGGGTCGCCGGGCTCAGCCGGCATTCGCCGCCGGCCTCAGAGCGGAGCCGCGTGGTCACGCTCGCAGCCGCAGCCCCTTCGGCGTGACCCGGAAGCCCGCCTCCGTGAGCACCTCGGCGAGCCCGGAGCCCAACGAGCCGACGCCGTCGGCGCGCTCCACCGCCAGCGAGCCCAGCCACCCCTCGTGCACCGCCCCGGCCAGCGCGTCGGCGCCCGCCCGGAGCTCGTCGGGGTCGGTGGTGAAGGACAGCAGCGAGCGGCCGCCGCGCTCCACGTAGAGCGCCGGTGCGCCTTCGACGAGGACGACCAGCGCCCCGGCCTTGCGGCCCGGTCGGTGCTTGGTGTCGCCGACGGTGTCCGGCCAGGACAGCGCGGCGCCGTAGGGCTGCGCCGGGTCGGCGGCGGCCAGAACGACGCTGGACGGACCGTGGCCGTGCCCGCCGCGGTGCGTGCTGTCGGCGGGAAGGCCCCCGGCCCCACCGGCCGGCGGGCCGTCGGGCCGGGACAGTGCCCGCAGCCGGTCGATCGCGCCCGGCACGGCGAACTGCGCGGCGCCCAGGCCGTCGACGACGTAGCCACGCCGGCAGCGCCCGGAGTCCTCCATCGCGCGCAGCACCCGGTAGACCCCGGCGAAGCCGCCGGCCACCCGCTCGGTCGACAGCGCTCCGCGGGTCAGCACGCCGTGCCGTTCCAGGAACGCCTCGGCGCGAGCGTGCGCACGTCGTGTCGGATCGGGCTCGCGCTCCACGGCCAGCGCCCACCGCCCGCCCACCGAGGGCGGCCCGCCGCGGCTGGGCATGGCCGGGCGACCGGCCCGCAGCTGGGCGTAACGGCCGCGTGGCGCCGGCCGCCGGGACCGGTGGGCCCCGCCGCGGCCACCACCGAGCCGGGCCCGCAGCGGGCCGAGCGTGTCGTTGGTGAGCAGCCCCGCCCACACCAGGTCCCAGATCGCGGTGACGACGGCATCGTCGGCCGGTGCCGGCTCCCCGAGGTCGACCAGCGCCTTCCCGGCCCGGTCGGCGAGCTCCCTGAAGAACAGCGCCCCGCCACCGATGGGCGGCGTGTCGAGGTCGGGTAGCCCGAGCGCCGCGAGCACGGCGCGGTGCAGCGGGGTGTCCGCCACGTCGGATTCCGGCTCGGGCAGCAGCAGGTCGGCCACGTCGGTCGGGGCCACGGCGAGCCACCCGTCACTGCCGGCCAGCGGCCCGCACCCGGTCCAGGTGACCTCGCCGGCCGCGGTCAGCTCGTCGAGCAGCGCGGGGGAGTAACCGGGCAGCCTGGCCGGCAGGACCAGTGACTCCAGTGCGCTCGCCGGCAGCGGCGCCCCGGCGAGCTGCTCGACCACGCCGAGGACGTCCTCTGCGCCGGGGGCTCGCCGCATCCGGCCGCGCCGGCCGGTGCCGTCCCCGGCTGCGCCGGTCTGCACACCCTGCCACGCCGGCAGGAAGCGCCCCAGCGCGCGCTGCTCGACCGGCTCCACCTCGGCGCGCAAGCGAGCCAGCGAGGCCCGCCGCAACCGGCGCAACACCTCGGCGTCGCAGTACTCCAGGCCCCCCGTCTCCGCGCCGGGCCGCAGTTCCCCGCGTACCAGCCGCCCCGAGCCGGTCAGCCGGTCGAGCACCCCGGTCACCACGGCGACACCCAGCCCGAACCGAGCGGCGCACTCGGCCGCCGGGAACGGCCCGTGGGTACGGGCGTAGCGGAGGACCAGGTCACCGAGCGGGTCGGCGACCGGCTCGGTGAACGTCTCGGGCACCCCCACCGGCAAGGCGACGCCCAGCGCATCGCGGACCCGGCCGGCGTCCTCGATCGCGATCCAGCGCTGCTCACCGGCGATCCGCACCCGGATGGCCCGCCGCGCGGACTCCAGCTCGGCCAGCCACCCGGGCTCGACACCGCGCTCGGCGGCCTCTCCCTCCGTCAGGTCACCGAGGAAGCGCAGCAGGTCGGCGGCCCCCTCGGCGTCGCGGGCGTGCCGGTCCTCCAGCCGGCGCTGCAGCGCGGCCTCGACCTCGGCCAGCACCTCGGGGTCGAGCAGCTCGCGGATCGCCTCCGAACCCAGCAGCTCGGCCAGCAGCGTCGAATCCAGCGACAGGGCCGCTGCCCGGCGCTCGGCCAGCGGGGCGTCCATCTCGTAGAGGAACATCCCGACGTAGCCGAACAGCAGGCTCCGCGCGAACGGCGACGGCGACGGGGTCGCCACCTCGACGACCTTGACCTTGCGCGACACCACCTCGGACATCAGGTCGCGCAGCCCGGGCAGGTCGTAGACGTCCTGCACGCACTCGCGCATCGCCTCGAGGGTCACCGGGAACTGCTCGTACTTGCCCGCCACCGCGAGCAGCTGCGCCGAACGCTGGCGCTGCTGCCACAGCGGGCTGCGTCGCTTCGGGTCGCGGCGCGGGAGCAGCAGCGCGCGGGCCGCGCACTCCCGGAACCGGGACGCGAACAGCGAGGAGTTGCCCAGCTCGGCCACGACCATCTGCTCGATCTCGGCCGGGTCGAGCAGCACGTCCTCGGCGGTGGGAACGACCTCGGCCCCGGACTCGTCGACGGCGTCGGGAAGCCGCAGCACGATCCCGTCGTCGGCGCTCGCCGCATGCACCTCGACCCCGCGCCGTTCCCGCATCCGGGCCGCGATCGCCAGCCCCCACGGGCCGTTGACCTGGGAACCGAACGGGGAGTGCACGACGAGGCGCCAGTCGCCCAGCTCGTCGCGGAACCGCTCCACGAGGATCGTCCGGTCGCTCGGCACGTGCCGGGTGGTCTCGCGCTGCTCGTGCAGGTAGGCGAGCAGGTTGTCGGTGGCCCACTCGTCGAGCCCGGCCGCCGTGGCCCGGGCCCGGGCCGCCTCCTCGTCGGTACCGGCCATCTCCCGGACGAACGCGCCCACGGCACGGCCGAGCTCCAGCGGGCGGCCGATCGACTCGCCCTTCCAGAACGGCATCCGCGCGGGCTGCCCCGGGGCCGGGGTGACGATCACGCGGTCGTGCGTGATGTCCTCGACCTTCCACGAGCTGGTGCCCAGCAGGAACGTGTCGCCCACTCGGGACTCGTAGACCATCTCCTCGTCGAGCTCACCCACCCGGGAGCCGGCGCCGTCGGCCCCGCCCGGGGTCATCACGGTGAACAGCCCGCGGTCGGGGATGGTGCCACCGGAGGTGACCGCGAGCCGCTGCGCGCCCGGGCGGCCCTGGAGCTGGTCGGTCACCCGGTCCCAGGTGATCCGCGCCCGCAGCTCCCCGAACTCCTCGGACGGGTAGCGCCCGGCGAGCATGTCGAGGGTGGCGTGCAGCGCGGATTCGGGCAGCGCGGCGAACGGCGCCGCCCGGCGGACGACGCGGGCCAGGTCGTCGAGCTGCCACGGCTCCAGCGCGACCATCGCCACGATGTGCTGGGCCAGCACGTCGAGCGGGTTGCGCGGGTAGCGCAGCGACTCGATCGCGCCGCCGGCCATCCGCTCGGCAACGACCGCGCAGGACACCAGGTCGCCGCGGTACTTCGGGAACACCACACCGCGGGACACCGCGCCGACCTGGTGGCCGGCCCGGCCGACGCGCTGTAGCCCGGACGCCACGCTGGGCGGCGCCTCGACCTGCACGACGAGATCGACCGCGCCCATGTCGATGCCGAGCTCCAGGCTGGAGGTGGCCACCACGCAGGGCAGCAGGCCGCCCTTGAGCTCCTCCTCGACCAGCGTCCGCTGCTCGCCCGACATCGAGCCGTGATGGGCCTTGGCCACGGCGGGGGGCGCGCCGCCCCCGATGCCGGACTGCCCCACGGCCTCGGCGGGGAACTGCGCGGGCCCGTCGAGGTCCTGCACCTCGTCACCAGCCGCCTCCTCGGCGGCCAGTTCGTTCAGCCGCGACGTCAACCGCTCGGCCAGCCGCCGGGAGTTGGCGAACACGATGGTCGAGCGGTGCTCGCGGACCAGGTCGAGCAGCCGCCGTTCCACCGCGGGCCAGATCGACGGACGCTGGGCGGTGCCGGCGGCGGAGCCGATGACCTCCTCGTCCGAACTGCCCGGCGCGGGACGCTCGTCGAGCGCCGCCAGGTCGGGCACCGGGACCTCGACGGCCACCTCGATCGTCTTGGGGGTCTTCGGCTGCACGACCTCCACCGGACGCGCTCCGGCCAGGAACGTGGAGACCTCGTCGATCGGGCGGACGGTGGCCGAGAGTCCGATCCGCTGCGCCGGGCCGTTCGCGAGCAGTTCGTCGAGCCGTTCCAGCGACAGCGCGAGGTGCGCGCCGCGCTTGGTGCCGGCCACGGCGTGCACCTCGTCCAGGATGACCGTCTGCACCCCGCGCAGTGACTCGCGCGCGGCCGAGGTGAGCAGCAGGAACAGCGACTCCGGGGTCGTGACCAGCACGTCCGGCGGAGTGCGCGCGAACCGTCTGCGCTCGTCGGCCGGGGTGTCGCCGGTGCGCATGCCGACGGTGATGTCGGGGACGGGTGCGCCGATCCGCCGGGCGGCCTGCCGGATGCCGGCGAGCGGGGAGCGCAGGTTGCGCTGCACGTCGACCGCGAGCGCCTTGAGCGGGGACACGTAGAGCACCCGGCAGCGGTGCCTGGGCTCGTCCGGGGCGGGGGAGGACGCGAGCCGGTCGAGCGCCCACAGGAACGCCGCGAGGGTCTTGCCGGATCCGGTCGGGGCCACGACCAGCGCGTTGCGTCCGGCCTGCGCAGCGGTCCAGGCGCCGTTCTGCGCGGGGGTGGGCGCATCGAAGGCCCCGCGGAACCAGTCGCGGGTGGCGGGGGAGAAGTTGTCGAGAACCGTCGGCGCCGATGCGCCGCGGGCGGCGCTGGGCATATCGCGGGACGCCGATGTGTCATTCACGTTGTTCATAGTGCAGCCGGGCACCGACAATACGCCTGTCGGCGACCCCCATGAGGATCTTCGGAGCCGGCGACGAGTCGCCGCCGACCAGGGCAGGAGCGCCGGAATGGACATCCACGAGCGGCATCCGGCGACCGTGCAGCGCAGGGTGCTGGCGGTGCTGGCCGCGACCCAGGTGCTCGGCGGGATCGGGGTCGCCGGGGCACTCGCGGTCAGCACGCTCGTGGCGGCGCGGCTGTCGGGCTCGGACCTCGTCGGCGGCGCCGCGTTGACTGCCGTCGTGCTCGGCGCGGCGGCCGCCGCGTTGCTGCTCGCCCGGGTGGCGGCCCGCGCGGGCCGGCGACCCGCCCTCAGCCTCGGCTACGGTCTCGGCACGCTGGGCGCGGTCGTCGCCGTCGTCGCGGTGGCCGCCGGCAGCGCGGGAGCCCTGCTCGGCGGGCTGGTCCTCATCGGCTCCGCCACCGCGGCCGGTCTGTCCGCCCGCTTCGCGGCCACCGACCTGGCCGCCCCCGATCGGCGGGCCCGTGCGCTCGCCCTCGTCGTCTGGGCGACGACGGTGGGGGCGGTGGCCGGCCCGAACCTCGCGGGGCCGACCCAGACCGTCGCCGCCGGGATCGGCCTCGAACCGCAGACCGGCCCGTTCCTGCTGTGCGCGCTGGCCTTCGCGCTGGCCACCGCCGGTTCCTGGCTCGGCCTGCGGCCCGACCCGCTGCTGCTCGCCAGGGCCGAGGCCACGGTCACCGACGCCGCCCGACCGCCGGTACCCGGCCGCGCCGTCCGTGCCGCGCTGCGGGCCTCGCCGCGCGCGTTGCTGGGCATCGGCGCGATCGCGCTCGGTCACCTGCTGATGGTCGGCCTGATGTCGATGACGCCGGTGCACATGGGGCACGACGGCGCGACGCTGCAGGTCGTGGGGCTCGTGATCAGCCTGCACGTCGCCGGGATGTATGCGCTCAGCCCGGTGTTCGGGTGGCTCGCCGACCGGATCGGCCGGGAGCGGGTGCTCGCGCTGGCGGCCGTGCTGCTGGTCGCCGCCGGTCTGGTCTGCGCGGTCGCCGACGGTCGCCAGACCGTGCTGCTCGGCGCCGGCCTCGTCGCGCTGGGGCTCGGCTGGTCCGCGGGCCTCGTGGCCGGGTCGGCGCTGCTCACCGAATCGGTCCCGGAGCCCGTCCGGCCGGGTGCGCAGGGCCTCGCCGACGTAGCCATGAACATCGCCGGAGCGGCCGGTGGGATCGCGGCCGGGCTGGTGGTGGCCGGACTGTCGTTCGCGGCGCTGGGCGTGGCCGCGGCGCTGCTCGCGGTGCCCTACCTGCTCGCCACCGGCCTGGTCGCACGCTCTCCCCGGCCGGTGACCACCGGCTGAGCCGGGAGGGCGGGCTCAGCGCTTGCGCTGCTGCCACCACCAGCGCAGCAGCACCACCAGCGCGGAGAGCAGGGCCAGCAGGACCACGATCCGCCCCAGCGGGGAGGAGAAGCCGGTGGGATCTCCCTGGGCGAGCGCGAGAAATTCGGACATGGAGATCAAATTACCTACTCCCAGGTCGGCGACGCCGTGCCGAACGCGGGGGCCGGCGCGGGCCAGTGCAGCCCTCGTCCCGCGATCGTGCCCGGTGGTGAGGCGAGCGTGAGCCGGCCGTCCGGCGCGTCCAGATCCTCCAGCCAGGGCGCCGGGTCCACGCCGGCGACGTCGGGGGCGGCGGCCGCGCGTGGCTGGCCGAGCAGCCATGCAGCCGTCCCCACCAGCGACAACCGCACATGCCGGGTGCCACCTTCCCGGCGTTGCGCGGCCAGTGCGACGAGCGCCGCCGCGGCCGCCAGGTACCCCGTCACGTGGTCGAGCACCTGGGCGGGCAGCGCGCCCGGGGGCTGCTCCGGGTCGCCGCCCGCTTCTGCCACCCCGATCCCGGTGGCCGCCTGCACCAGACTGTCGAACCCGCGCCGGCCGGCCCAGGGCCCGAGATGGCCCCAGGCCGACAGCGTCACCACCACCAGCCCGGGATGGCGGGCGGCGAGCTTCTCGGGGTCGAGCCCGAACCGGTCGAGCGCCCCCGGGCGATAGCCGGTGACCACGACGTCGGCGCCGGCCAGCAGTTCCTCCAGACGCCCGTCGTCCGAACGCAGGTCGTGCAGCGCGCTGCGCTTGCCGGGCAGGGTGTCCCAGTACTGCAGTGGGATCTCCGGCCGGTCCGGCGCGTCGATCCGGAGCACATCGGCGCCGTGCGCGGCCAGGGTCCGGGTGGCGACCGGCCCTGCGATGACCCGGGTCAGGTCCAGCACCCGCGCCCGGCGCACGGGTCGCGGGACCGCGGGACCGAGGTCGCGGTGCTCGACGAGAGGGAGCGTGCGGGCCGCCCGGCCCGCGTCGGTGGCCCACCACTCCTGCTCGGTGCGCACCGCGGCGGCCACCCCACCCGCCTCGTGCAGCGCGGTCTCGAGCTCGGTCGACGGCCATCGCCGCACCGCCGCAGCCAGGGCGTCCGGGCCGGCGGACTCGTCGCAGCCCAGCACGCGCAGCGCGGCGACCCGGTGCCACGGGTAGTTCGCGTGCAGCCGCAGCCACCCGTCCGCGGTGCGGTGGAACGCCGACAGCGCATCGAACGGGTCGCCCGCGCTCGCGCCGTCACGGCGCAGGTACCTCTCGCTGCGCAGGGCGACAGCGAGCTGCCGGGTGTCGATCCCGGCCGGCTCCCGGCCCGACGCGGTAGCGGCGAGCAGGCTCGCCCCCACGGCGGCGACGCCCACCGCGGTCACCGGGAACCGTGAGCCCAGGGTGTCCGACGGGCCGGTGACGGTGAGCCGATCGAGCTCGCCGTCGGCCCCGCCGACGGCATTCCAGGCCTGCAGCAGCAATCGCGCCCACACACGACCCAGACTGCCACCCGCTCGTCTCCGTGGGCAGCGGCGCTCGAACCGACCTGGGCTAACCGGTGCCCGGGGCCCCGGCGGTGGGGGCCTCCGTCAGCTGTCTCGTCGTGGTCACCGGTGGGTTCGTCGTGGGGGCGGTCGACGTGGGGGAGGCCGCCGAGCGCTCCGCCGTCGTCGTGCGCCCCGTTGTCGTCGTGCGGTCCGTTGTCGTCGATGGATCGGTCGCGGCGGTCGGCGACGGGCCCGGGCTCGTGTTCCCCCTCGGCGGCCGGGTCGGAACCGCCGACGGCGGCGCCGGGACGAACGCGCTCGGCGGCTGTGTCGTGGTTGCCGGCCGCGGTCGTCTCGCGACGGTTCCCGGTGGCCTGTCCGGCGATTCGGTCGCCCGTCGGCGGGGTGAGACGCCGGCGGGGGCCGTCGTCCGGTTCGTCGTCGCGTCCCGCACCGTTCGCGAGGCCGTCCGCGGTACCACCTGCGGTACCGCCTGCGGGGCGGCCGGAGGCACCACGTGCGGCGCAGGTCCCGGCTCGACGCTCGCCCTCCCCGGCGCCGGCTCCGCCGTGGTCGACGTGCCCGGCCACCCGGTGCCGGGCGGGGCGTACGACAGTCGCCTGGCGGTCCACCACGGGTCCTCGTGCGCCACGACGAGGCGCAGGGCGGTTCCCGGCGGAGCCGGCCGAACGTCGACCGTGCCCGGAACCACGACGACCGGGGATCCCTGGACGACGTCGGCCATGACGAACTGATCGATCACGACGGATGACTGCTGGATGACCACGATGGTGTCCCGGGTGAACCCGGGCCAGACCCGGCCCTGGACGGAGGGATCCCCGGAGTACCGGATCGGTGGGGTCAGCGGGTCGCCGCACGAGCACTTGACCACCGGCAGGCCGAAACGGTCGACGAGCACCGCCGTGCCCCGCTGCAACACCGCCGGCACCACGGTGGCGCCACCGTTGAGGTAACCGTGGTCCGTGACGAACGTGTCGGACCGGAGGATCGCCGGGGTGAGCTCCCGGATGTAGGCGGGTATCTCGTCGGGGCGGATGTCACGCACGCCCGACCAGGCCTCCGCGACCTGCGGGTCCGAGGTCAGGGAAGCGATCAGTCGTTCGCGGTCACACGCAGGGGGCTCCGTCGTCGCCGCGTAGACGCCCGGACCGTCGGCCGGCAGTGTCCCGCCGCCGGTGTCGAGGGGGATGACGCCGGCCTGGTCGGTACCCGCGGAGGGGGTGAACGGATCCGGCTGCGGGGTGAGCACCGCCTGCAGTACGACGCCGTCGGTTGCGGGCGCCGGCCCGGCCGCGGCGGGCGGGGGCGCGTCCCAGGTCGCGTCCCGCCAGATCACGGACACACCCAGCACCAGCACCAGGACCGTGGACACCGCCAGACATGACCTCGTTCGGGACATGACCCCACCCTCGGCCCGGATGCACCTGTCACAGAGGTGCCGCCCGTCCGGCGACGGCAGAGCCGAAGGTCCCGCGCCGACCGGGCACGCCGGCGGCGACACGTGGGCGCGCCGGGTCCCGCAGGGAGCGCCGCCGTGATCGGAGCCCTACCCTCGGGAGGGTGCGACTGACCCACTTCCGTGAGTTGATGGAGGGCGAGTTCGGCGCGGTCCGAGCCGGTTCGCTGGCCCGCGACCACGTCTTCTCGCAACTCGGCGGCCGGACGGTCGAGCAGGCCCTGGAGGACGGCATCGACCCGAAGAAGGTCTGGTTGGCCGTGTGCGAGGCCTACGACGTTCCGGCGCGGCGCCGGTGACGGGGCTGCCGAAGCCGCCGTAGAGCCGCTGGGCGCCGCAGGGTAGCCGATGGGCGTGTCGGCATCCCGATCGAACAGGTGTTCGTATACCCTGTTGTCCACATCGCGGTCCGGCCGTCCACAGCCGGAGACGCGATCCGCGGGACTGTCGGTGGGACCCAATACGGTTCATCCGTGGCTCCCCGCAAGACCTCAACCGCACAGTCCCGTACCGCCCCAGAGCGCACATCAGCGAGGTGGCAATCCGAGATGACCGCACCCGACCGCGAGAAGGCGCTCCAGCTCGCCCTCGCCCAGATCGAGAAGAACCACGGCAAGGGCTCGGTGATGCGTCTCGGCGACGACACCCGTCCGCCGATCGGCGTGATCCCCACCGGCTCCATCGCGCTCGACGTCGCCCTCGGCGTCGGCGGGCTGCCCCGCGGGCGGGTCGTGGAGATCTACGGCCCGGAGTCCAGCGGTAAGACCACGGTGGCCCTGCACGCGGTGGCCAGCGCCCAGGCCACCGGGGGCATCGCGGCCTTCATCGACGCCGAGCACGCGCTCGACCCGGAGTACGCCAAGGCCCTCGGGGTCAACACCGACGATCTGCTGGTCTCCCAGCCCGACACCGGTGAGCAGGCGCTCGAGATCGCCGACATGCTGATCCGCTCCGGCGCGCTCGACATCATCGTCATCGACTCGGTGGCGGCCCTCGTGCCCCGCGCCGAGATCGAGGGCGAGATGGGCGACAGCCACGTCGGCCTGCAGGCCCGGCTGATGAGCCAGGCGCTGCGCAAGATCACCGGCGCGCTGAGCAACTCCGGCACCACGGCGATCTTCATCAACCAGCTGCGCGAGAAGATCGGCGTCATGTTCGGCTCGCCGGAGACCACGACCGGCGGCAAGGCGCTGAAGTTCTACGCCTCGGTGCGCCTCGACATCCGCCGGATCGAGACGCTGAAGGACGGCACCGACATGGTCGGCAGCCGGACCCGCGTCAAGGTCGTGAAGAACAAGGTCGCGCCGCCGTTCAAGCAGGCCGAGTTCGACGTGCTCTACGGCGTCGGTATCAGCCGCGAGGGCTCGCTGATCGACGTGGGCGTCGAGCAGGGCATCATCCGCAAGTCCGGCGCCTGGTACACCTACGAGGGCGACCAGATGGGCCAGGGCAAGGAGAACGCCCGCAAGTTCCTCAAGGAGAACCCGGACGTCGCGGCCGAGATCGAGAAGAAGATCAAGGAGAAGCTCGGTATCGGTGCGGTGCTCGACGCCGAGGCTGAGCCGCTTCCGGCACCGGTCGACTTCTGAGCCCGGTGGCAGGCCCGGAGGAGCGGCCCGGCGATTCCGCCGGGCCGGGTCCTGATCCGACGGAGCAGCGGGGCGCGCGTGTCGCCCGCCTCGACGACCTCGGCTCCGCCGGCCGCCGCGACCGCCCTTCGGTCGCCCGCCTCGACGACGTGGGGGAGCAGGGCCCCGGCCGGCAGGCCGTAGCCGCGCTCGATGATCTCGGCACGTCCGAGCCGGCCCGCCCGGTGCCGGTCGCGCTGTTCGACACCCTCGATCTCGACCGGGATCGCCGCCCCGCCGACCGAACCGCCCGTCTCGACGATCCGGCGCCGCCCGTGGAGCGCCGCAAGCCCCGCTCGGCGCGGCTCGACGACGTGGCTCCGGCGGACGGCCGCCGACGGTCCCGGGCCGACACTCGACGCACCGCCGGGCCGCCCCGGCGGACGGCGGCGCCCCGGTCCGAATCCGCCGCCGCGCCCGCGGCTGGGGAGCAGGGCGACCCCGGTGACGCGCCGCCCGAAGCTCGGCCGTCCTCCCGGCGCCGCCAGGACGGAGACGAGCCGGACACGGGCCCGGCGACCGGAGGGCGGCGGCGCCGTGATCGGTCCGGGGACAGCCGGTCGAGCGGGGGCCGGTCGAGCCGGGCGCGAGAACGCCCGGGCGACCCGGCATCCGAGCCGGATCAGGACGCCGATCCGGAGTCGGTGGCCCGCTCCATATGCCTGCGCCTGCTCACCGACCGGGCCCGGACCCGTCAGGAGCTCGCCCAGGCCCTGCGCAAGCGGGGCGTTCCGGACGACGTCGCCGCCCGGGTGCTCGATCGGTTCGGTGAGGTCGGCCTGATCGACGACGCGGCGTTCGCCGGCCAGTGGGTCCACTCCCGCCACACGTTCCGTGGCCTGGGCCGGCGGGCCATCGCGGTCGAGCTGCGGCGCAAGGGGGTCGACGACGAGACGGCGGCCGACGCGCTCGCCGAGGTCGACACCGAGGCCGAGGAGCAGCGCGCCCGCGAGCTCGTGGAACGCAAGCTGCGCACCCAGCGCGGCGAGGTCGACGAGGCGGTGGCTCGGCGTCTGCTGGGGATGCTCGCCCGCAAGGGCTACCCCGCCGGCGTGGCCTACCGGGTGGTGAAGGAAGCACTGGCCGAGCACGCCGCCGAGCTGGCCGAGCAGATGCCCTCCGGGGAGGACGGTTGAGCAGCTCGGGTCAGTCCCGGGCGAGACCTGCGCCGCCGTCACGCCAGCGGTGCAGCACCTGCACGTCGGCCGACAGCCCGCCGGTCGCCGACACCTCGCTGATGAACGACAGCATGGTGTCGCAGAACGCCTGGGTGGCCTGTGTCGGCGCCAGATCGGCACGCCGGGCCAGCGCGACGGTCCGGTACAGCGGCGGGGTGAGCACCGTCCGGCGCAGCCGGGGCCGTCCCGCGAACACCAGATCGGGCACCACCGCCATCCCGGTTCCGGCCTCGACCATGCGCAGCACCGCGTCCATCTCGCCGCCCTCGACGGCGAACTTCGGCGTCACCCCGGCGTCGGCATAGGCCTGCAGGGTGACCTCGCGCAGGTCGTAGCCCTTGCGGAACATCACCAGCGAACGCCGTGACAGTTCCGTCAGCGACATCGAACCGCGGCTCGACGGCGGGCGTCCCGAGCGGGGGGAAGCCACCGACAGCCGCTCGCGCATCAGCGGGGTGATCTCCAGCGACGGGTCGAGACCCTCCCGTGGCACCACGAGCACGGCGACGTCGAGCTGACCGCGTGCGAGGTCGCGGGCCAGCGGCTGCGAACCGTTCTCGCTGAGCTCGAGGTGGATGTCGGGGTACTGCTCGTGGAAGACCCGGAGCACGTCGGCCACCACCCCGATGCAGAGCGAGGGTGTGGCGCCCACCCGCACCCGGCCACGGCGCAGTCCGACGAGCTCGGCCACGGCGGTGCGGGCGCTGTCCATGTCGCTGAGCATCCGGCGGGCGAGTGGGAGGACGGCCTCACCGGCGGGGGTGAGGGTCAGCTCGCCGCGGCCCCGATTCACAAGTGGCGCACCGAGTTCGTCCTCGAGCGCCTTGAGCTGTCGCGACAGTGTGGGCTGCGCGACACCCTCTTGATCGGCCGCCCGAGTGAAGCTGCGCACGTCCGCCAGCGCTACGAAGTACGCGAGCTGCTGAAGTGTCACCTCTATAGCCTACGTGCATGGATTAGCGCGCGCTGATGCATTGGACGGCTGATCAACCCGGTAGTGCACTGGCCGCGTGGTGACACAGATGGCGCGTGGAGCGCGGGCGGCCGGTACCGCACCGGCGCGACGGCGGCAGCACCTGCCGTCCGTCCAGTTGAAGTTCGTGATGGCGGTGACCGGCGCGGTCATGCTGCTGTACCTGGTGCTGCACATGATCGGGAACTTGAAGATCTTCTTCGGTGCCGAGGCCATCGACTCCTACTCGGCGTGGCTGCGCACGCTCCTGGAGCCCGCGCTGCCGCACGGCGGCATGCTGTGGATCGTCCGCGTGGTGCTGCTGGTGTCGGTGATCGCGCACATCGTCTCGGCCGTCGTCCTGGCCCGCCGCGCCCGCAAGGCCCGCCCGGTCCGCTACGCGCACCGCCAGCCGGTCCAGGGCAGTTACGCCGCGCGCACCATGCGCTGGGGCGGCGTGATCATCGCGCTGTTCGCGGTCTACCACATCCTGGACCTGACCACCGGCACGGTGAACCCCAACGGCGTGCACGGTGCGGTCTACGACAACATCACCGCCAGCTTCGACCGCTGGTACGTGACGTTGTTCTACGCGCTGGCGGTCATCACCGTCGGCTTCCACGTCCGGCACGGCCTGTGGAGCGGGCTGCAGACGTTCGGCCGTTCCAACGCCGCCACCCAGAACGCGCTCAAGGGCTTCGCGCTCGTCTTCGCGGTCGTGCTGACCGCCGGATTCCTGTCCGTGCCCTTCGCCGTCGTGACCGGGCTGGTGTGAGGAGAGAGATGAGCTACGTCGACTACACCCTCGGCGCGCCGGTCGTCGACAAGGCCGCTCCCGACGGGCCGATCGAGACCCGCTGGGAGCGCCGCCGCTTCGGGGTGAAGCTGGTCAACCCGGCCAACAAGCGCAAGATGCACATCATCGTCGTCGGTACCGGCCTGGCCGGTGGTGCGGCGGCGGCGACGCTCGCCGAGCTGGGTTACCGGGTCAGCTCGTTCTGCTACCAGGACAGCCCGCGCCGGGCGCACAGCATCGCCGCCCAGGGTGGCATCAACGCGGCGAAGAACTACCGCAACGACGGCGACAGCGTGTACCGGCTGTTCTACGACACGGTCAAGGGCGGCGACTTCCGCGCCCGCGAGTCGAACGTGCACCGGCTCGCCGAGATCAGCCGCCAGATCATCGACCAGTGCGTCGCACAGGGCGTCCCGTTCGCCCGCGAGTACGGCGGTCTGCTCGACAACCGCTCCTTCGGTGGCGCGCAGGTCTCCCGGACCTTCTACGCCCGCGGCCAGACCGGCCAGCAGCTGCTCCTCGGCGCCTACCAGGCCCTGGAGCGGCAGATCGACGCCGGCGGGGTCACCATGTACCCCCGCCACGAGATGCTCGAGCTCATCGTGGTCGACGGCCACGCCCGCGGGATCGTCGCCCGCGACCTGATCACCGGGGAGACCCGCAGCCACCTGGCCGACGCGGTCGTGCTGGCCTCCGGCGGCTACGGCAACGTCTTCTACCTGTCGACGAACGCCAAGGGCTGCAACGTCACCGCGAGCTGGCGGGCGCACCGCAAGGGCGCGCTGTTCGCGAACCCCTGCTACACCCAGATCCACCCGACCTGCATCCCGGTCTCCGGCGACCACCAGTCGAAGCTGACCCTGATGTCGGAGTCGCTGCGCAACGACGGCCGTGTCTGGGTGCCCAAGCGCAAGGGCGACGACCGCAACCCCAACGACATCCCCGAGGACGAGCGGGACTACTTCCTGGAGCGTCAGTACCCGGCGTTCGGGAACCTGGTGCCCCGCGACATCGCGTCGCGCGCGGCGAAGAACGTCTGCGACGAGGGTCGCGGCGTCGGCCCGACCGGGCTGGGCGTCTACCTCGACTTCGCCGAGGTGATCTCCCGCCTCGGCCGTCCGGCCGTCGCCGCGAAGTACGGGAACCTGTTCCAGATGTACCAGCGCATCACCGGCGAGGACCCGTACCAGGTCCCGATGCGGATCTTCCCGGCGGTGCACTACACGATGGGCGGGCTGTGGGTCGACTACGACCTGCAGAGCACCATCCCGGGCCTGTTCGTGGCCGGTGAGGCCAACTTCTCCGACCACGGCGCGAACCGCCTCGGCGCGTCGGCGCTGATGCAGGGCCTGGCCGACGGCTACTTCGTGCTGCCCAACACCATCGGCGACTACCTGGCCACCCAGAAGCACACCCCGGTGGACCCGGACGCGCCGGAGGTCCGCCAGGCGGAGGCCGACGTCGCCGAGCGGATCGACACGCTGCTGTCGATCGACGGTGACCGGACCGTCGACTCCTTCCACCGCGAGCTCGGCCACATCATGTGGGAGCACTGCGGCATGGAGCGCACCGACGCCGGCCTGCGCAAGGCGCTGGACCGGATCCCGGAGCTGCGCAAGGAGTTCTGGTCCAACGTCAAGGTGCCCGGCAAGGGTGTCGAGCTGAACCAGAGCCTGGAGCGGGCCGGCCGGGTGGCGGACTTCCTCGAGCTCGGCGAGCTCATGTGCCTGGACGCGCTGCACCGCACCGAGTCCTGCGGTGGGCACTTCCGCGCGGAGAGCCAGAGCGAGGACGGCGAGGCCGCGCGCGACGACGAGAACTTCTCCTACGCCGCCGCGTGGGAGTACACCGGCCGCGGCGAGGCGCCGGTCCTTCACAAGGAGGACCTCACCTTCGAGTACGTGACCCCGAGCCAGCGGAGCTACAAGTGAGACTCCATCTCAAGGTCTGGCGCCAGAGCAGCGCCGACGCCAAGGGCAAGATCGTCAACTACGACGTCGACGACGCGTCACCCGACATGTCGTTCCTCGAGTTGCTCGACGTGCTCAACGAGAAGCTCGCGTTGCAGGGCGATGACCCGGTCGCGTTCGACCACGACTGCCGCGAGGGCATCTGCGGTGCCTGCAGCATGGTCATCGACGGTCAGCCGCACGGCCCGGAGAAGGCCACCACCACCTGCCAGCTGCACCTGCGGCACTTCCGTGATGGCGACACGATCACCATCGAGCCGTTCCGCGCCGGCGCGTTCCCGGTGATCAAGGACCTGGTCGTCGACCGCAACGCCTTCGACCGGATCATCCAGGCCGGCGGTTACATCAGCGCCCCGACCGGTTCGGCCCCGGACGCGCACGCCACCCCGGTGCCCAAGGCCAACGCCGACCGCGCGTTCGCCGCCGCCGCCTGCATCGGCTGTGGCGCGTGCGTCGCGGCGTGCCCGAACGGATCGGCGTCGCTGTTCCTCGGCGCCAAGATCACCCACCTCGGGGAGCTGCCGCAGGGCCAGCCCGAGCGGCACAGCCGGGTCCGGGCGATGGTCGAAGAGCACGACGCGTCCGGTTTCGGTGGCTGCACCAACACCGGCGAGTGCGCGGTCGCCTGCCCCAAGGAGATCCCGCTCGACGTCATCTCCCAGCTCAACCGGGACTACCTCGACGCGCGGAAGGCGGGCCGCAAGGGCGCGTAGCCGCAGCGGCGTGACGCCGCACACGGAGGAGCCCGGCCCCCACCACGGGGCCGGGCACTTCGGCGTTCCCGGAGACGGGGGGCCGGGCCGCCCGCCGGATGTGACCCCCGTCTCCAGCAGCGGTTTTGTTCCCACCCTGACCCCTCATCACTGTGACCTACGTCGTAGGCTCCGTGTGATCCATACGACCCGGCGTGGGGCGTACGGCTGGTCTTCCGAAGCGGGGGCCCTCCGGAGCACCGGCGTCGGCTCCACAGATGAGGACTCCCCTGACGTGTCATCCACCACAGACGCGTCCGCCGGTCGGGCGCAGATCGCGGCACGGACGCTCCGCACGGATCGATGGTGGCTGCCGCCACTGCTCAACGTCGTGGGCCTCGGCGCGTGGGTTCTCTACGCCACCGTCCGGGCGTTCATGCAGGAGTGGTACTTCGTCACCGAGTACAACTACCTGACACCGTTCTACTCACCGTGCGTCTCGGTCGGCTGCATCCCCGAGGCCGCGCACTTCGGCAGGATCCTGCCCGACGTGTGGTGGCTGCCCTACGCGGCGTTGACCCTGCCGTTCCTGCTCCTCTTCCGGCTCACCTGCTACTACTACCGCAAGGCCTACTACCGGTCCTTCTGGCTCTCGCCGCCGGCCTGCGCCGTCGCCGAGCCGCACCGCAGGTACACCGGTGAGACCCGGTTCCCGCTGCTGGGCCAGAACCTGCACCGGTACTTCTTCTACGCCGCGGTGATCATCTCGATCATCAACACCTACGACGCGATCCTCGCGTTCCAGAAGGGTGACGGCAGCTTCGGCCTCGGGCTGGGCAACATCATCCTGCTCGGCAACGTGATCCTGCTGTGGGCGTACACCATCTCCTGCCACTCCTGCCGCAGCATCATCGGCGGGCGGCTGAACCACTTCTCGAAGCACCCGCTGCGCTACAAGGCCTGGCAGTTCGTGTCCCGGCTCAACACCAAGCACATGCAGCTTGCCTGGACCACGCTGGCCACGCTGGCCATCACCGACTTCTACGTCATGGCCGTCTCCGCGGGCTGGATCCCCGACCTGCGCATCATCAACTGAGGAGGGTGATCACATGAGCGAGATCGAGAGGCACGAGTTCGACGTCGTGGTCATCGGCGCGGGCGGGGCCGGGCTGCGCGCGGCCATCGAGGCACGCGCCCGGGGCAAGCGGACCGCGATCATCTCCAAGTCGCTGTTCGGCAAGGCGCACACGGTGATGGCCGAGGGCGGGTGCGCCGCGGCCATGGGCAACGTCAACCCGAACGACAACTGGCAGGTCCACTACCGCGACACCATGCGTGGCGGGAAGTTCCTCAACAACTGGCGGATGGCCGAGCTGCACGCCAAGGAGGCCCCGGACCGGGTCTGGGAGCTGGAGACCTACGGCGCGCTGTTCGACCGCACCGCCGACGGCAAGATCAGCCAGCGGAACTTCGGCGGGCACACCTACCCCCGGCTGGCGCACGTCGGCGACCGCACCGGCCTGGAGCTGATCCGCACCCTGCAGCAGAAGATCGTGTCGCTGCAGCAGGAGGACTTCAAGGCGACCGGCGACTACGAGTCGAACATCCGCGTCTTCCACGAGTGCACGATCACCGATCTGCACAAGACCGACGGGAAGATGTCGGGGGCGTTCGGGTACTACCGCAACACCGGCTCGTTCGTGCTGTTCAGCGCGCCGGCGGTCGTGCTGGCGACCGGCGGGATCGGCAAGTCGTACCAGGTCACGTCGAACTCCTGGGAGTACACCGGCGACGGCCATGCGCTGGCCCTGCGCGCCGGCGCGACGCTGATCAACATGGAGTTCCTGCAGTTCCACCCGACCGGCATGGTCTGGCCGCCGTCGGTGAAGGGGATCCTGGTCACCGAGTCGGTCCGCGGTGACGGCGGGGTGCTGCGCAACTCCGAGGGCAAGCGGTTCATGTTCGACTACATCCCGGACGTGTTCAAGGAGCAGTACGCGACCTCCGAGGAGGAGGCCGACCGCTGGTACACCGACCCGGACAACAACCGGCGCCCGCCGGAGCTGCTGCCCCGGGACGAGGTGGCCCGGGCGATCAACTCCGAGGTCAAGGCCGGCCGCGGCTCGCCCCACGGTGGGGTGTTCCTGGACATCGCCTCCCGGCTCTCGCCCGAGGAGATCCAGAAGCGACTGCCGTCGATGTACCACCAGTTCAAGGAGCTGGCCGACGTCGACATCACCAAGGAGCCGATGGAGGTCGGCCCGACCTGTCACTACGTGATGGGCGGGGTCGAGGTCGATCCGGACAGCGGCCAGTCCACGGTGCCCGGCCTGTTCGCCGCCGGCGAGTGCTCGGGCGGGATGCACGGCTCCAACCGGCTCGGCGGCAACTCGCTGTCGGACCTGCTGGTGTTCGGCCGCCGTGCCGGGCTCGGCGCCGCGGAGTACGTCGACGCGCTCGGGGCCCGGCCGGCCGTCCACGAGACCGACGTCGAGCGGGCAGCCGAGCGGGCGTTGCTGCCGTTCAGCAGCGCCACCGACGGCGGCGAGAACCCGTTCGTCGTGCAGCTGGAGCTGCAGAAGACGATGAACGACCTGGTCGGGATCATCCGCAAGGCCGACGAGATGGAGCTCGCGCTCAAGAAGCTCGAGGACATCGCGACACGCACCCGGACGGTCAGCGTCGAGGGCCGCCGGGAGTTCAACCCCGGCTGGCACCTCGCCCTCGATCTGCGCAACATGCTGCTCGTGTCGCTGTGCGTGGCGAAGGCGGCACTGGAGCGCCAGGAGAGCCGCGGCGGGCACACCCGCGACGACTTCCCGGTGATGGACTCCGACTGGCGGCACGTACTGCTGGTCTGCTCGGCGCTCGGCGAGGACAACATCAACCTGACCCGCAAGGAGCAGGTCCCGATGCGGCCGGAGCTGTTCGACCTGTTCGAGCTCGACGAGCTGAAGAAGTACTACACCGGCGAGGAGCTCGGCGGGCACCGCGCGGACCAGGGGGAGAAGGCATGAGTCACTGGCAGCACTTCCGCGTGTGGCGCGGCGACTCGGAGAAGGGCGAGCTGGTCGACTACCCGGTGGAGGTGAACGAGGGCGAGGTCGTCCTCGACATCATCCACCGGCTCCAGCAGACCGAGGCGAACGACCTGGCCGTCCGGTGGAACTGCAAGGCCGGCAAGTGCGGCTCGTGCAGCGCGGAGATCAACGGCATGCCGCGGCTGATGTGCATGACCCGGATGTCGACGTTCGCCGAGGACGAGGTCATCACGGTGACGCCGCTGCGGACGTTCCCGGTGATCCGGGACCTGGTGACGGACGTGTCGTTCAACTACACGAAGGCCCGCGAGATCCCGTCGTTCGCGCCGCCGCCCGACCTCGCCCCCGGTGAGTACCGGATGCAGCAGGTCGACGTGGAGCGGAGCCAGGAGTTCCGCAAGTGCATCGAGTGCTACCTGTGCCAGAACACCTGCCACGTGGTCCGTGACCACGAGGAGAACAAGGAGAACTTCGCGGGTCCCCGCTACCTGATGCGGATCGCGGAGCTGGACATGCACCCGCTGGACACCGCGGACCGGCAGGAGGCGGCCCAGGAGGAGCACGGCCTGGGCTACTGCAACATCACCAAGTGCTGCACCGAGGTGTGCCCCGAGCACATCAAGATCACCGACAACGCGCTCATCCCGCTGAAGGAGCGCGTGGTCGACCGCAAGTACGACCCACTGATCTGGCTCGGCAACAAGATCTTCAAGCGCTCCGGCGCCTGAGACGAGATCCTGGGCGGCGGGTGGTGCTCCGGCAGCGCCCGTCGCTCAGCCGTCACCGCGCAACGAGCGGCGGATCTCCTCCAGCCGTTCCCGGCCGGCCTTCTCCCGCTCGGCCTGCTGCTCGGCCAGGGACTGCGCCTGCTGCGTCTCGTCGGCCAGTTCCGTCGCGCCGAGCGAGCGGGCGTACCGGCCCTCGATCCTTTCCCGGACGTAGTCCAGGCTCGGGACACCGGCCTCGGTGTAGTCGGGCGTGGGCGCGGCCTCCCCGCCCGGTCCATCGATGACAGGCGCGGCGTCGTCCCCGGTCGTGTTCGCCGGTTCCCGGTGCTCGGGGTCGTTCATCGCGTGCCCTCACTCCTGGATCCCTGCCGGTGGCCACCCCCACGCTACGTCTCCGCGACCCCCACGCGCGCGTTCCCACCGCCACGCGCGCGTTCCGACGTGCGCGTGGCCGGGCCGGGCGCGCGTGGCAGGCACGGCGCGGTGCCGGGCGGGGGTGGGAG